>NZ_JACJPU010000037.1:0-56288 GCF_014696235.1 Sphaerospermopsis sp. FACHB-1194
TCAAGATGAGTGTTCTCACCACTTTAAGTGGGTAAGGTCACGGGCAGAACACCCGTTTATAGGCTCTATGTGGAAGTACAGTAATGTATGTAGCAGAGGGGTACTAATAGACCGAGGGCTTGACCTCTCACATTGCTAATATTCGCGTTACTTGCAGTCTTCAGGGTTTTGTCATGTTAAAACTCAGATTTCAAATTTTCTTATTTTTGACTTTTGACTTTTGACTTTTGACTTCCCAAAGGATTTTCCTGGTGTCTATGGCGCGGTGGAACCACACTGATCCCTTCCCGAACTCAGAGGTGAAACGCTGCTGCGGCGACGATAGTTGAGGGGTTGCCCTCTGTCACAATAGCTCGATGCCAGGTTTAATATTTAACAACAATTTAACAACAATGCCTCCTCTATTTATTTAGAGGGGGTTTTGGATATTTTGTACTTGACCTTCAGAAAGAAGTAAACTAGGCTAGGGATAATTAGTTTAAAAATGGTGCAGTTAGTGTTAATTCACCTTACATAGAACTGGGTATGTAGAAATTTACTAAGAAAATTTACATCAAATTTACTAATAATTAGTGGCAATAGTTATTAGATACTGCCACTAGAAATGATTATTAATAGTATGAAATTCGTTATTGCATTTGCTTGTCCAGGAAGTTTCAAGAACTAGGAAATTAAGGATCTTCTGGAAATACCCATTTTGGAGGTTCCATCATTTTTTTCCGCAGTCGTTCTTCAGCTATCTCCAGCATTTTATCCAACGAAGTCTCTTCAATAAACTTGGAAGTTGCTTCTCTAAACTCAATATTGGGACATTTATCGCCTAAAACGCAACCGTTAACGCAAGCTTCAGCGCAGTTAATTGTCTGCTCCACAGTAAATTCCTCTCTCAAGTACGGCGTTATTAACCTTTAGATAAATATTACTATTAAGTTTGTATGGTTATCAGAAGTTATTCTTGGTGCTACCTATTACCTGTTATCTAAACTCCTATGTCAGAATTATTAACTCATACTGGAACGATCGCGGCGATCGCTACTGCTGTTGTCCCCCAAAAAGGTAGTGTAGGTATTGTGCGGGTTTCTGGTGATCATGCAATGGCGATCGCCAAAACTCTATTTTTAGCACCGGGAAAACAAGCGTGGGAAAGTCACCGCATCCTTTATGGTTTTATCCGTCAACCCCAAACCAAGCAAGTAATTGATGAAGCTTTATTATTAATAATGAAAGCACCCCGTTCTTTCACCCGTGAAGATGTGGTAGAGTTTCATTGTCACGGGGGAATTATGGCAGTGCAACAAGTATTGCAATTATGTTTAGAAAATGGTGCAAGGTTAGCGCAACCGGGGGAATTTACGTTAAGGGCTTTTTTAAATGGTAGATTAGATTTAACCCAAGCTGAAAGTATTGCAGATTTAGTTGGTGCAAAATCTCCCCAAGCTGCACAAACAGCATTAGCAGGTTTACGGGGTAAATTAGCGCAACCGATTAGAAATTTACGCTCTCAATGTTTAGATATTTTAGCAGAAATTGAAGCGAGAATTGATTTTGAAGAAGATTTACCGCCTTTAGATGAACAAAGAATTATTCATGAAATTGATAGAATTAGTTTAGAAATAAATAAATTATTAGCCACAAAAGATCAAGGTGAATTATTAAGAACTGGGTTAAAAGTTGCCATTGTTGGCCGTCCGAATGTGGGAAAATCAAGTTTATTAAATGCTTGGAGTCAGAGCGATCGCGCTATTGTCACCGACTTACCTGGTACAACCCGTGATGTGGTAGAATCTCAGTTAGTTGTAGGGGGAATACCTGTACAAGTTTTGGATACTGCGGGTATTAGAGAAACAGTAGATCAGGTTGAGAAAATAGGAGTTGAGCGATCGCGTCAAGCTGCGAATAATGCAGATTTAGTGTTATTTACTATTGATGGTTCTGTGGGTTGGACCGATGCAGATCAAGAAATTTATGAACAGGTAAAACATCGTCCTTTGATTTTAGTAATTAATAAAATTGACCTCATTTCCGAAGCAGAAAAACAAACTCTGAAATCTAAAATCCAAAATGTAAAAGCTAAAATTGAAACTGCTGCTGCGAAAAATCAGGGTATTGATGATTTAGAAACAGCGATTTTGGAAAGTGTGGAAGTTGGAAATGTGGAAGCTGCTAATCTGGATTTAGCTATTAATCAAAGACAAGCAGCAGCATTAACAAAAGCAAAGATTGATTTAGCACAGGTGCAAGAAACTATTAAAAATCAATTACCTTTAGATTTTTGGACTATTGATTTACGAGGTGCTATTTATGCGTTGGGAGAAATTACGGGTGAAGAGGTGACGGAATCAGTTTTAGATCGGATTTTTAGTAGGTTTTGTATTGGTAAATGAATTTTAAATTTTGCCTTTAAATTTTGACATTTGTCAGAATCAGGACACCCTTCGGGAAGTCAAAAGTCAAAAGTCAAAAGTCAAAATTTAATTTTAAATAAGATAAATTACCAGATTTAATCATCACCATTAAGTGTTCAATGCGTTCATATTCATCTAATTCTTGCACTTCACTAGGTGTAATTTCACCTGCTTTACTGCGTGTTAGTAAAGTACGTAACCTTTCTTGCATTTGCGGTGTGGGTTTAAATTCAGCAATTTCTTGTGGAGTAGGGTTACTGGCAATAAAATTAAGGATATATTGGTAAACTTGTGTTGGTATTAATGGTTTTTGCAGACTTACAGCTAGGAGTTCTGGTAAGGTATCTATTCCTATTTGTGCTATTTGTTGAGATAGTTCTTCTGATATTTCTAGGGTAATTTTAGGCATGGTGCATTTTTCCCAAATCCGTTATTTCCTATAATACAAAAATCTTCACATCTCAACAATATATTAAACTTCTATTCATTTAACCAACTAAAAAGTTGACCTACAGTGAGATTAAAAGACTCAGCAAAAGCTGGAACAGGTAAAGTATCTGTTTCTAATTCAAATAATAGAATACGTTGATCAGCAAAATAGACAAAAATTAATTTTTCTTCAGGGTCAATTAACCAACCCATTTGAGTACCATGTTGAAGACAATGGAGAATATTTCTAACTACTTTAGTTTGATTTTGTTCAGGAGAAAGTATTTCAATTGTCCAGTCAGGAGGGATAGTAAAAGTATTAGCAACTTCACCATTTTCATCGCGGGGAATGCGTTCCCAAGTGAAGACAGCAATATCTGGTACAATGGATCTACCGCCAAAGGTACAGCGTAATTCAGAGTATGCGCGGGCGATATGCTGGGGTTTGAGAATGGTATTTGCAGCAGAGATAAAATCGCTTTGAACTGTGCTATGTTTTCCTTGGGGCATTGGTTTTTGAATGATTTCACCGTTAATAAATTCGCTTGCTGGTTTGGTTTCTGGTAATTTGAGAAATTCCTCAAGGGTTAGGGGTTTAATAGGGGTTTGAACCATTATCATTTCGGGTGATGTGGATTATTAATATTGTATCTTATTTTAATTATTTGTCAGAATGAATGATTATTCTCTTGTATGAATTTCATCTCTTGTTAGTTTAGATAATCCTTTAACGCTAATAGGATTTTTTGCTAATTCATCCATTAAGCTATATTCTCGTTGAGGTTCATTTTGGAAACTAATTACAACTCTAATTTCACTTCCGTCAACCAAATTAGTTTGATATTCTTGAGGAATTTCAATAATACCTTGTTTAACTTTTGCATTGAATCTAACTGAATTAATCATTTATTTATCTCCATTTGATAAATTATGATAATAATATAATATCACAATCTGTATAGATTCTCAAATCTTAATTAAATTTTGCGTTTGTCTGATAGTGTAGCCATATCAGGAAACTCTTCGGTAAGTCAAAAGTCAAAAGTTAAACGGTAAGTCAAAAATCAAAAGTCAAATCTACCTAAGAATTACTAACAGAATACTCAACTGAACAGGGATTATCAATAAGTTTAGAAGGGTCTATTATTTCAATTCCTACAATATTTCCAGCGTCGTCATAATCTAAAATGATTCCTGGTTTTTCTTCATCACTTTCTTCAATTGGCACATTGCTGAATATAATTCTTAAAACATCAACTTCTGCATCGTAGGTAATTTTCATGATTCTCTCCAGTATTTCTCAATTTTGCATTTGTCAGAATCAGGACACCCTTCGGGAAGTCAAAAGTAAAAAGTCAAAAGTCAAAATTTAATTGTCTGAATCAGGATGTCCAGAATTTGATGATTTATAGGATATTTTTTGATGATTGTTTGTGACGTTTTTTTAATGCTTTTCCGGGTTGTAGCATAAATCAGGATAATGATTGATGATGTCCGTGATCATAACACACTGCATAAGTATTAACACGATGAACAATCAATAACATCCTGTAAATCCTTTAATCCTGGACATCCTGATTCAGACAATTAAATTTTGACTTTTGACTTTTTACTTTTGACTTCCCGAAGGGTGTCCTGATTCAGACAATTAAAAAATTCAAATCCCCTCGCAAAATTCGGTCATCTAAATAGTTTATTATCTTAAAAGATCAACATATTAAAAACCGACCAAGGTAAACCATGAAAAAATCACTGCAACTACCCCAAAAACTCATGTTACTCGGTTCAGGAGAACTAGGAAAAGAATTTGTCATTGCTGCACAACGCTTAGGTAATTATGTGATCGCAGTTGATCGTTATGCAAACGCTCCCGCAATGCAGGTTGCTGACTGTTCAGAAGTAATTTCTATGCTCAGTGCAGAAGATTTAGAAGCGGTAGTTACTAAACACAAACCTGATTTTATTATCCCAGAAATCGAAGCCATTAGAACAGAAAAATTACAGGAATTTGAACAAAGAGGAATTACAGTTATTCCCACCGCAGCAGCAACCAATTACACGATGAATCGTGATAGAATCCGAGAATTAGCACACAAAGAATTAGGAATCAGAACCGCTAAATATGGTTATGCAGTCAGCTTAGAAGAATTGATTGCCATTTCTGAAGAAATCGGTTTTCCTAATGTTGTGAAACCTGTAATGTCATCATCAGGAAAAGGTCAATCTGTAGTTAATGATAAAACAGAAGTAGAAACAGCTTGGAAATATGCAATTGAAAATTCTAGAGGTGACAGTCAAAAAGTCATAGTAGAAGAATTTATCAATTTTGAAATAGAAATCACTTTACTGACAATTAAACAATGGGATGCAGAAACTATATTTTGTCCTCCCATTGGACACAGACAAGAAAGAGGAGATTATCAAGAATCTTGGCAACCTGCGGGTATTTCTGATGATAAAATCTTAGCATCTCAAGCAATAGCTAAAAAAGTAACTGATGCTTTAGGAGGTGCGGGAATTTTTGGGGTAGAATTTTTCATCACTAAAGATGAAGTGATTTTCTCTGAACTTTCACCTCGTCCCCATGATACCGGAATGGTAACGTTAATTTCCCAGAATTTGAATGAATTTGAATTACATTTACGGGCAATTTTAGGTTTACCTATTCCCCATATTGAACAACTAGGATATTCTGCAAGTGCGGTAATTTTAGCTTCAGAAAAATCTGATTCCATTGCTTTTACTGGTGTTGCAGAAGCATTAGCAGAAAAGGATGTAGATATTAAATTATTTGGAAAACCAACCGCACATCCTTACAGAAGAATGGGAGTTGCATTAGCAAAAGGTAATGATGAAAAATCAGCAAGGGAAAAAGCGACAAAAGCAGCAAATAAAGTGAAATTAGTTTAAATGTAAAACTTCATTAGGGTGCGTTACGCTGTGCCTAACACACCCTACAATATATAATACTTACTTTCCTAGAAATGCTATAATAAAACAGGAACTCCAATAATTGTATAGGATAAATTTATGACTTCACCATTTCCAGGGATGAATCCCTATTTAGAAAATCCTGATTTATGGTCAGAAGTACATCATAGATTAATTACAGCGATTGCTGATAATATAGAATCCCATCTTAGCCAAAAATATCGCGTAGCTATAGAAAAACGCACCTATAGAACTGACAGTGAAGATTCTCTGTTAGTTGGTATTCCCGATGTAACGATTTTATCAGTAAAACAAAAAACTCAAAAATCAGATAATTATACAGCAACAGCAACTTTATCCACAGAAACAGCAAATAAATCCGTTGATGTCACATTACCCTTACCTTTAGAAATCAAAGAAGGATATTTAGAAATTAGAGAAGTTTCTACAGGTAAAGTAGTAACTATAATTGAAGTGCTTTCTCCTACTAATAAAAGAACAAAAGAAGGTAGAAAATCTTATTTAGACAAACGGGAGAAAATACTACAAAGTGATACTAATTTAGTAGAAATAGACTTAATTAGGGCTGGGGAAAAGATGCCTATGATTACCCATATTGCTGATACAGATTATCGAATTTTAATTGTTAGGTCTTATCGCTTGCCATCGGCTCAACTATTTGCATTTAGTGTCAGAGAAACTATACCTAATTTTACTATTCCTCTACAAAAAGGGGAACAGGAAATAGAAGTAAACTTGCAGGATTTGTTATCAGTTATCTATAAAAAAGCTAGATTTGATTTAACCTTAGATTATAATATTCCTCCTGTACCAGATTTATCTGTGGAAGCTCAAGAATGGATGGATCAATTATTAAGAGAACAAGGAAGAAGAGGTGACAGCTAAAGTAGATAGATAAGGGTGTGTTAGCGATCGCCTAACTCACCACACTAATTATCAAAATCCCAAATCTACCGCAATACGATGAGCGCAAGCAAACCCAGAAAACGCCACAGCATTTAAACCTTGACCCGGAAATGTGCTATCACCCACACAATAAAGATTAGGTATGGTGGTACGATTAAAAGGCATACCCAACAAACCCCATAACTTACGTCTGGGTATTGGTCCATAAGTTCCATCAACCCTACCTAAAAACCGCCGATGGGTTAGGGGTGTTCCCACTTGCATATAGTCCAAACCCGCATCTAAACCGGAAAAAATTCGTTCTAATCTGTTAATAATTTCCCCTGCTGCTTGTTCCTTCTTTTCTGCATATTCACTCCTAGAAAGTCCCCGCCAATTATCAATCCAATCCGGTGTAAAAGCATGAATAATGTGGTATTCTGGAGGAGCTAAACTCGGATCTAGCAATGTGGGAATAGATACAAACAGGGTCCCTGCTGCTGATTCCATTTTTTCCCAGTCTTCTAAAATAATGTGATGACATTCTGTTCCTGTAGGTAATACGGAAGCTTTTACACCTAAATGCAAACTTAAAAAACTTGGTGATTTCTGATATCTCTGCTGCCAATTTTTCTCATTAGGTGGTATTTGTGCTTTTGGTAGTAATTTTTCAAAAGTGTCCCAGCGCGTAGCATTAGATACAATTTTTTTACCATGATAAACTTCACCTGTTGCTAATTGTACACCAATAGCTTGACCCTGTTTAGTGAGAATTTTTGTCACTCTTGCTTGATATTCAATTTTACCACCACATTTTTCTAAACCTTCTGCTAATTTTTGGGCAATTTTTCCTACTCCACCTTTAGGATAATTAACTCCCCCATAATGACGATCAGAAAACACCATTCCAGCATTAATCATTGGTGTCATATTAGCAGGAACGACAGACCAACAATAACATTCAATATCTATGAATTTTAATAATAACGGATCTTTAATATATTTGCGGGCTATATCGCCAACATTTTGCGGTAAGTATTGGGCTAAACCTAAGCAAGCTAAGGGGTTTTGCCAGAATACTCGCATTACATAACCAATTTCTTCTAATGATAATAATTCTATGCTATTGAGGCAATTAAAAATTTTTTGACATTCGTTATAAAATCGGCGAATCCCTTTTTCTTCATGGGGAAAATAAGCAATTAAATTTTGTAAAAATTTCTCGTAATTTTGATCAACTTTAATATCTAAATTATCAGGTAAATGATAATGAATTTGGACAGGATCAGGGATGGTTTCTAAGTGAACATTGACTGCATCTAAAGCGCGGGTGAGTAGGTTGGTTGTTCCTTTTTTACCAAAACCAAATATCATGGATGCACCAACATCAAAAGTATATCCTTGGTGTTGAAAATAACCTGCACTACCACCAGGAATTAAATAACGTTCTAAAACCAAGACTTTCGCGCCTTTAGCTGCTAACTGGGTGGCGGTAACTAAACCCCCGATACCAGCACCAATAATAATAGCATCAAACATAATTGGTAATTGGTAATTGCTAATTGGTAATTGGTAATTGGTAAATACTAGAGTTTGCGTATTTGTTCTCATTTTTTATATTTTAGCCTTGAAAGCTGAAAAAAAAGAGGGACAAGCCGCTATTACTGGCCAATCCCGTCTGCCGATCCTTTAAAGAGAGGAGAACACTATAAACAATATAGCCTTGATTGAGAATATCTGTCAACTACTAATGAAAATTTATTGCAATAGTTGGAAAGCGATCGCACAAATGCCGGAAATACACAGATTGTCCACAGCCATAAATGAGCCTATCTAACCAATGCACAGGCGGGAAAGAGTATGATGGTGGATCAGTTCCTTGATAGTGAGAGGCTGCTTTTTGAACTATGACTCAACAATTGCTAGTTTATGTCCCACCCCATCCCCTGATCAAACACTGGCTGGCGGTAGCTCGTGATGCAGCTACACCTTCAGTATTATTTCGCTCTGCGATTACGGAGTTGGGACGATGGCTAAGTTATGAAGCCGCAAGAGAGTGGTTACCAACGCAAAACACGGTGGTTAATACTCCCTTAGCTCCTTGTGCAGCAACTTTCATTGATCCACAAGTACCAGTGGCAGTTGTACCGATTCTCCGGGCTGGGTTAGGCTTATTAGAGGGAGCGCAAACGGTATTACCTTTAGCAAAAGTTTACCATTTGGGTTTAGTGCGAAATGAGGAAACCTTAGAACCCTCTTGTTATTTGAACAAACTACCAGAGAAATTTGATCCAGAAACGAGGGTGTTAATTACCGATCCCATGTTAGCAACAGGAGGATCTATAATGACAGCAATGGCAGAATTGACACAAAGGGGTGTTGATCCGACGTTAACGCGAATTGTTTGCGTGGTAGCTGCACCACCAGCTTTGCAAAAATTGAGTGCTGCTTATCCTGGCTTAACAGTTTATAGTGCCATTATTGATGAAACGGTTAACGATCAGGGATTTATTGTACCGGGATTAGGAGATGCAGGCGATCGCATCTTTGGGACTTGACGAAGGCAGAAGGCAGAAGGCAGAAGGCCGTTTTTGTTATGGGTATTAATCACCCACTGCAAAAACTTTGCACCTGAAAAAGCGGGGTTTTAGACCCGAATGTTTGGATAACTAATAAAATTACTGAAAATGGGCTTCTGATGGTTTCTTTGTTCAAGGCGGTGAAAATATGAGTCAAAAAGATGGTTTTGCCAGTGGTTTTTTACTTGGGTCTATTGTTGGCGGTGTAGTTGGCGGCGTTTTAGGTGCTGTGCTGGCATCTCGACGGGATACAGTGGAAGAGGAAGAGAGAGAAATTAACAATGGTTCTGTGACAGCGGGTAAAGTTCCAGCTAGAAGAAAACGGCAGATGAGATCCGCTGCTGGTGAAGATTTAGAAATGGAAACAGCAAGGCGATCGCTAGAAGATAAAATCGCTCAACTCAATGCCACAATTGATGATGTGCGAAATCAGTTGAGCAATGTTAATGGTAGTTCATCTCCAACCGCTGAACGCTCTATGTCCCAAGACCCTTAAACAACGGCTATATCATAGCAAAAAACCTATTTTGGTAGATGTCGCTGTTATTTGCAGACGCTATGACATTAGCTCCATTACAATCAAGAAATAAGACAGCGTTTAGCTTTTACCACAAAAATAACCCATCTATGTATTTACTGATTAACACTCTCAATACTTTCATCACTATCTATAGCTCTTTGCTAATCATTCGGGTTTTATTAACCTGGTTTCCCCAAGTCAACTGGTATAACCAACCATTTGCAGCCTTGAGCCAGATTAGTGACCCCTATCTTAATCTATTTCGTTCAATTATCCCCCCATTGGGTGGTATGGATTTTTCGCCTATCCTAGCTTTCCTTGCACTCAATGTTGCTAGTAGTTTAATATCTGGTCTTGTTCCTTTAGTCCAGGGATTTTAAATCATTTCTGCTCATTTCGGTAATTACCCGGTCTGATATCAGCCGGGAATGTAGTGTAAAAATATAGGATTTGCTGAAAAAGTCTTTTCGTGGAGGCAGGGAATAGGGAGGAAAATTTTAGATTTTAGATTTTAGATTTTAGATTGGAGTTAACAAAAACAATCCAAAATCCAAAATCCAAAATCAATAACTCCTGACTCCTGACTCCTATCTTCTCACTTTACCGCTAAACCCAGATGCTTTAAATTGCTTTAGTTGTAATGGAGTTGGTTGGTTTGCAGGTACAGAAATTCTTAACTCAAAATTACTAACACCAGGTGGTACTTCAGGAATAGAACCTAGACGGGTGCGGTTTTGTAATATTGGATTATTATTGGCATCATAGATGCGTCCGTAGATATCTGCGTCATAGACTGTTTTATAAGTGCTGTTTTCTGCTTTACCAGTGACAATAAAGCAATTAGCAGACCCTGAACCATTACTAACAACAGCACCTTGTGCTAATTCTGGTGGACAATCTTGGTATGATAAGTCAGATAGTTTAATTTGTGTTAAAGCTTGGGCTGGTAAGGTAAAAACCCAAGAGCAGAAAACTAATAAACAAGAGATTAATATTAGCTTGAGTGATAGCTTGAGTGAGTGCGATCGCATAAAACACAAAGTAAATTTACAAAAAGTATACAAAAGTTTTATTTGCCGATTACCGAAAATTCCCTGTTTTTTAATGAGAAAGTGGAATTTAATTTTGCAATAATTGTATCAATAGACCATTCTTTGCACCAGCTTATGAATCCAGATGAGATTGAAGCAGTCTTGCAAACAGCATTTAGTCGTTGTGATGCTGCTGACTGTCCTCTCACTGATATACAGAAACAAATATTGCTGCAAGTAGTCGAACAGATTCAGAGAAGCTTAACTTCTAAGGTATCAGATACTAACAACCCTTTGGATGAACTGACTCCAGAGGAATTAGAGGTGTTTTTGGAGTTTGTCAAAGCAGAGGAAGCACAAAACCGCACTTGGAAAGTACAATTACTTAATGATTGGCTGTTAGCACAAGATTCGGGAAAAGTGCAATTTATTCGCCAACGTTATGGTTTACAGTGGTTAAATCGGGTGCAAGCATATCATTTTGATAAGTATGCTTATTTGGAAGAAGCTTTAAAACTGAAAGTAGGCGATCGCATTGAAGTTTCTAATGCACTGTGGGAATGGATACCAGAAGATGATATATCTCAGAAGGAATGGATTCCCTGTATGGTAATTAATATTGATGAAATTGTTAATAGTAATGACAGTTTTAGTATTTGTCAAATTCGGTTTTTTAATGGTAGTGAATATGAAATACCCGGTGTTTATGAATGGAATCGGTATAATTGGCGGTGGCCTAAAAAGTAAATATCATTTAATATCATTTAATATCATTTACCCAGATACCGGACTTCTTAAATAAGTCCGGTATCTATCAATTTTAATTGGATTTTGACTTATTTATTAAAGTAATCAACCAGGAAAATATTAAAATTTTATACGATTTTATAGCATTGAATTAGACATATTGTAAAATATGATCTTGAAATAGCTAAAACATTTAAATTTTGAGATTATTAATTATGGTCAATCAGTTATTTTATGGTGATAATTTGCAGGTTTTGAGAAAACACATCAAAGATGAAACTGTGGATATTTGCTATATTGATCCGCCCTTTAATTCTCAACGCAATTATCACCAAATTTATAATAATATCGGTAAAGAAGATAAAGCAAAAACTCAAGCTTTTATTGATACATGGACATGGGATGATCACGCTAATCAAGGTTTAGCAGAAATTCAAGAAAACTATTTAGGACATTTTACTTCTCAAAGCATAGATTTAATTTCTGGGTTAACCAAAGTTCTGGGTAAAGGAAGTCTATTAGCTTATTTAGTGAACATGACTTTAAGAATAGCAGAAATCCACCGAGTTTTGAAACCCACAGGTAGTTTTTACTTGCATTGTGATCCCACAGCTTCCCATTATTTAAAAATTATTATAGATGCTATTTTTTGTTCTCAAGGTGGAGATTTCAAAAATGAAATTATCTGGAAACGTACATCAGGACATAGTGATTCTGGTAAATATGGTAATGTTCATGATGTGATTTTTTACTATTCCAAAAGTTGGAAAACTACCTGGAATCAAGTATATCAAAAATATGAACAAAGTTATATTGATAAATATTACAGATATCAAGATGATGATGGGAGAAAATGGATGTCAGGTGATTTGGGTGCTGCTGGTTTAGCTGGAGGCGGTTATCAATATGAATGGAATGGAGTGACAAAACTGTGGAGATGTCCAAAAGAAACAATGGAAAAACTTGATAAACAAGGGAGAATTTACTATACTAAAAATCGTGTTGCGAGAATTAAAAGATATTTAGATGAAAGTGAAGGTTTACCAATCCAAGATACTTGGAATGATGTAGAAGCTTTGCGATCTTGGCACAAAGAATTATTAGGATATCCCACCCAAAAACCCGAAGCATTATTAGAAAGAATAATTCAAGCCAGTAGTAACGAAGGTGATATCATATTAGATGCTTATTGTGGTTGTGGAACAACAGTAGCAGTATCACAAAGATTAAATCGACAATGGATAGGAATTGATATTACTTATCAAAGTATTAGTTTAATTCTGAAAAGATTAGAAGACTCTTTTGGCAAACAAGTATTAGAAAATATTAATATTAGCGGTATTCCCAAAGATATGCAATCTGCGGAAGCATTAGCATTGAAAAAAGACGATCGCACTCGTAAAGAATTTGAGAAATGGGCAATTTTAACCTATACTAATAATCGTGCTACCATTAATCAAAAGAAAGGAGCAGATAAAGGAATTGATGGAATAGCGTATTTTACAGGAGACAAAAACGAACCAGAAAAGATAATTTTACAAGTAAAATCTGGTAATGTCAAATCTGGAGATATTAGAGATTTACAGGGAACAATAACCCTAGAAAGTGCAGTATTAGGGATTTTTATTACCTTAAAACCACCGACAAAAGACATGATCCAAACTGCAAAAGAAGCAGGAATTTATCAAAGTCGGTATATGAGTCAACCTGTAGATAAAATTCAGATTATCACAGTACAAGAAATCATTGAACAACAAAAAAGATTAGATATGAGATTAAGTTTAGAAGTTTTGAAATCTGCGGAAAAACAAAAGGAAGTGAAACAAACACAATTAGAACTTTTTAGGGATGAATAACTCTCAATCCTAATTATTCCCCAGCAGCTTGTATAATTGTTGAATACAATTCCTTACTGACTCGAAAGTCAGCTTTTTCAATCATTTTATCTAACAAAATTTTTACAGAAGGGATCAAAATTTGTCGTTTCGCTTGCAATAGGACTCCTAATAACCCAGTTATTTGTAAACCATAGCTACTTGCAACTATTCTACCTCGACGTTCATCCATTAATAGTAAATTAGCTTTGAGTTCCAGAGCTAAAGCAATCGCTTCTGCTTCACCTAAATCTATATTTTCTTCGTTTTCTTGAATCACAATTACTCTTTGAGAATCTACAACAGTCTGTTGTTGAATCCAAGGTAAAGTTTGTACCTCCACAGCACCCGGAACAACTTTATCTACTTTGACCATTTCATTATAAACTGCTGTGGGAATAATAATAGAAGTGTAAAGTTTTTGCAATAAATCTAGTTGACTAATTGCTGCTAAATTAGTAATGGGTGAAGTATCACTAACGATAATCATAATAACCCCATTGATTCTAGGGTTTTGATATCTGATTGAAAATCCTCTATATCATAATTAACACAAAGTCCTCTTACAGCAAGCTGATGTTGAAATTCTATCACTGTTAGTCCAGTCCAAGCACGAACTTTACCACCACTAATTTTTCCTTGTTGATAAAGCATGATAGCAATTTCTAATTTTAATTCTTCTTCTGTCATTTTGCTCGCTCGCAGAATATCATCAGGTATTAAGATACTCATAATCAAAAATGTGATATTTACTTTTAATTATAGCAAAACTTAATATCATCTTACCAACTGCATCGCATCATTAAAAAATTGCCGACATAAACCTTTAGTGACAAAAATAGTCGTCAACAAATTAACCACAGCTACCATAAAAATAATTAAAATTTCATAAGAAACCGCTGCCAACGCAGATACTCCAGCTAATAATTGTCCACTGGTAAAAGTGGGTATTGTCACCATGCCAATTAGCATCATTTGATTTAAAGTAGGAACAAAAGCAGCTTTAATTGCATCCTGGCGATAGTGACTAACAGCTTGCTGGGGTGTTGCACCTAAACTGAGGTGTGTTTCTATTTCTGTAGGAAATTGATTAATACTGCTAACTAGCCTTTCTCCGGCTACTGCTGCGGCATTCATAGCGTTACCGATCAATATACCACCCAAAGGAATTAAATAACGGGGTTCATACCATCTGTCAGGTTGGATAATCAAAAAATTGGTGTAAAGTAAGGTTAATGACGTACTAGCAAAAATCACTACCCAAACTAAAGGCAGTACCAAAGGAATTTTTTGACTGATGCGGTTTCGTGCGACAATCGCCGTAATTGTGAGAATGATAGTAAAAATTCCCACAACAGCCCAAACATTGTCAACAGCAAAAATGAAGTCTAAAACGTATCCTAATACTATAAGTTGGAGGATGGTTCTACCGGTGGCTAATGCTAGGTTTAACTCTAGTCCTAATTTTTCCCAGGCAGATAAACCAATAGCGATCGCCATTAAACCCACAGCTAACACTAAATCTACAATATCCAGTTTAATCAAATCCGGCATGGTTTCTTTATTTCCTGAGATAGTTTACAGGCAGAAGGTAGAAGTACAACCTATTTTAGTCCTAGTTTTATGATCAATTAATGTCGTAAATTAATGTCATAACTACCCTGTATACTGCTATATCACCGTTAAAAGTGTATCTTTTGAATCTCCCGATAAAATAACAACTATGATCCAAAGTGTAAATTCCGTTCCTGCATTTGATATCAAACAGCAATATGCCACCATTGAAGTTGAAGTTAGTCATGCTGTTTTAGAAGTTCTCAGTTCTGGCCGTTATATTGGTGGTCCTGCGGTAGAAGGTTTTGAAGAACAGTTTGCAGCTTATCATAGTGTCACGGAATGTGTAGCTTGTAATTCCGGTACTGACGCTTTATATCTGGCTTTACGTGCTTTAGAAATTGGTGCAGGTGATGAAGTTATTACCACACCCTTTAGCTTTTTTGCTACCACCGAAGTCATAACTGCTGTCGGTGCAACACCTGTATTTGTAGATATTGATGCCACTACCTTTAATTTAGATGTCACCCAAATAGCCGCAGCAATTACACCCAAAACTAAAGCTATTATCCCCGTTCACCTGTTTGGTTTACCAGTGGATATGACAGCTTTAATGGCGATCGCCAACTCTCATAATTTAGCAGTGATTGAAGATTGCGCTCAAGCCACCGGTGCAAGTTGGGAAAATCAAAAAGTTGGTAGTATTGGTCATATTGGATGTTTCAGCTTTTACCCCACCAAAAACCTTGGTGGTTGCGGTGATGGGGGTGCAATTACAACTAACGATAGTGCGATCGCTGCTAAACTGCGAATATTACGAGAACATGGCAGCAAAGTTAGATACATTCACGAAGAAATTGGAGTTAACAGTCGTTTAGATGCCATTCAAGCAGTCATCCTGCAAATCAAACTTCGTTATTTAGACACCTGGAACAAACACAGGCAAAAAATAGCAACATATTATTATCAATACCTCAGTCAAATTCCTGGCATTACTCCCCCCCAAGAATTATTAGGAGGAGAAGCCGTTTGGAATCAATATACCATCCGCGTTTCCAGTGAAGAAAGAAACGGTGCAAGTTCCAAATATCGGGACTGGGTGCGGACTCAACTGCAAGAAAAAGAAGTAAGCACAATGCTCTATTATCCCCGTCCTTTACACTTGCAGCCGGTTTATGAAAATTTAGGCTATCAACCAGGACAATTACCTGTGTCCGAAAAAACCTGTCATGAAGTGATTTCTTTACCCATGTTCCCAGAACTCACACAGGAACAGCAAGATAAAGTCATTTATGCGTTGAAAGACTGTTTAAGTTAGAAGAGGTGACAGGTGACAGGTGACAGGTGACAGTTAAGAGGGAGGGGTGAGAAACTTCTCCCCAACTTCGATAGATAAAATCTTAATTTCTCTCTGCGCCTCTGCGTCTCTGCGTGAAATAAAAAAATGCGCCTTAACAATAAAAAAAGCGAATCAACATATTTTACCGCAACTCAGAAACTCATATTTTTATAACCCTAACTTATCTTAAAGTAGTAGCTGTTTACATATTCAAATCTTACAACCATTTTCCCTTAACATTTCTTAAAATTTTATTGAGAATTATTTTTATTTCCCAACGGTATTGCAATAGTTTCCGGCATTTGCTATAATTTTTTCAAATTTCATAATCAGGGTAAGTATGTCAAATTTTAAAAAAATCAAAAATTGCCATCTTTTAACCCGTGATATACAAAGGTTTGCAAAATCTATACTTAAATCATTCTAAAAAAACACTGAGAAAAAATAGATGTTGCTTGCACCAATTTTAGGGGTAAATTGATCTGAAAACTTGAATAGTACAAATAAACTCTTGACAAAAAATCATTTATAACCATCTGCGTTCAGATGCGTTTTTTGTATTTAAGGTTTGAAAAAGTCTTGTTATGAGTTTTTACGAGTGCAGAGTGTCTAATTTTAGATTTTAGATTTTAGATTGGAGTTGACAAAAGTAAATAATCCAAAATCCAAAATCCAAAATCCAAAATAAATAACTCCTGCCTTTTATGCAAAAGTGCGAGTATTTGCAGTCGCCAAAGCTTCCACCAAACCACGCACAGCCGCAATCATCGCAATTTCGCTATTGAGTTGGTTAATAGCAGAACCAACACCCACACCAGCAGCACCAGCAGCTACAGCCAAAGGTGCAGTCACATTAGAAATACCAGAAGCACACAAAACAGGTACAGAAACAGCGCGGGAAATTTCATAAGCAGCCGCTAAAGTGGGAGCAGCTTTTTCAATCAAACCCAAAGTACCAGGGTGAGCAGGTTGACTGCTAGTACCGCCTTCAGTTTGGATAATATCAGCACCAGCTTTGACTAAATCTTCAGCTAATTGAACTTGTTGATCCAAAGTTAGGATGTGAGGAACAGTCACAGATAAAGTAATTTCTGGTAACAAAGCGCGGGTTTGCTGAGTTAACGCCAAAACTTCATCCGCTTCAAATCTGCGACCTTGAGCGTAAAAAGAATCAAAATTACCGATTTCAATTAAATCAGCACCAGCAGCAACAGCTTCTACAAATTTTTCTGGTGCAACTGCGGACACACAAACAGGTAATTTAGTCAAGTTTTTAGCTAAATGCACTAAAGCCGCATCAGCAGCGATATCAACAAAAGTTGCACCACCCAAATCAGCAGCTTTCACGGTAGCAGCAACACTTTCAGCGTTAAAATTATTTAAACCGCTAATTACTTTTAAAACACTGCGGTTAGCAAATGCACGTTGCAAATTAGGAAGCATAGTCATAATATCTGATTTTGAACCTATTGAGGTAAGAATTATACACTATTTGGGGTATTTGGGAATAGGGCTTTGGGAATAAGGAACAGGAAATAGGTAAAATTACCAGATATTTCTCAGAATTTAATCTACATATTTAATATTCAAACTTTCAACAAATTTACTTTCTTTACATTTTAAATACTCATCTCTTTGAGAAACAAAATCATCTATTTTACCCTGGTTATATAAGATAACCATCTCTTCTTTTATAAAATGCTTTTCTAAAACATCAGGTTGAGAATTGTTAATAAAGTTAGCTAATGTTTTTTTCTCAGGTGATTGATCAAATTCAGAAGATAATCTCAAAATTATATTACCCGGAGTTCTATCTTTTTTAGAAGAAATGAAAATTTCTTTTATTCCTTCCATATCTTGAGGTTCACTATTACCAAGAATTGATTTTAAATAAAATAATTGTAATGCTTTTGGTCTAACTCCTGTAAAATTTAATTTACTTGGATACTTCGCTGTAGTAAATTCCATATCATCATTAACTCTATAAATTCCATCATTGTTTTCTCCCTTAGCAAATTGGCAAAATATTTCATAAGCTGTTCTATGTTGACTAATAGAATAAATTGTAAAATAATTAGAATAGGTAGTTATCCAAAACCAATTTTTTAACAATTGCAACTCTTGAGATGTAGGATTTGGATTTATTCTAAAATACTCAGATATAAAAATTAATTGAGCAGGATATGGTAACAAACGGATATCTATTACACATAAATTTTTATACAAAAACATTACAGCTTTCTTTATGTGTATATAAACATTTTGAGTCAAAGATTCTAAATCTTGTTTCTTGAGTAATTCTTCTATTTTGACATAATAATAAATTTTTCCAGTCGCAGTAGAAATACAATCCAAAACAGTATCTCTTTTTAAATTATCGAAATTATAAACATTTAAAGTATTAAGAAATTCAGTAATTGATTCATTAAGAAAAAATCCTGTTTTCTCATTATAACTCAATGCTGATAACATAAAATCTTCAGAAATTTCTGTTCCTGTAGAATTTACCCTAGAAAAAATTTCTACAGCACTTTTGATATCTCCTCCTTTGATCTCTACATAAGGCAATTTATATTTATGTAAAATATTATGCAAATTTCTTGCATTATCAATATATTGATTTTTTTCAATTTCTGGAATATTTTCTTTATCTAATTCACGCAGCAAATTAAATAATTCACGATTATCATAAATTTGATAAAGAGGACTTGAAAAAATATTCTTATCTTTTTTATTTCTGATATATATAAACTTATTTTCTCTAATGTCAAAATAAATCAAAAAATCCTTCAATTCATTTTCGTTTACTGTTGAAAACTCTTGAGGATTCATCAAAGCACCAAACAGCGTGGATATTCTTTGAAATCCATCTAAAACATATATAGTTTCTCTGTTTTCCTTGTTTATTTTATAAGGACCTATTTGATCCTTTGTTTTATATCCTGTAGTATTCCAAAATAATAAACTACCTATAGGATAACCTTTCAAAATGCTATCAAATAATTCTAGCATTTGAGAAGTTTTCCAAACAAATTCCCTTTGAAATATAGGGATTTTATATGCTCCATTAGCTATATCGTTTAATAGGTCTTCCAGAAATATGGTATCCGGTTTAATAATGATTTTATCGTTCATATTATTTTCGCTATTTTTAGTAAAATTTGTTCAAGTTCAGAAACTAATTCATTTTCTTCAGGGATAAACACCTTGTGATGTTGACATCTTTGCTCAAGTAGTCTGTAAGAAAAATCACCTAGAAACATTTCTGGAAATTCTTCTTTTATGTTTATCTGTCCTATATTGTTACCGTCTTTATTATATTCCAAAAAATCCAAATCACTTTCGCTTTTACTACTTAAATGATCTTTTTGGTCTTGAGTAATTAATGGAGCTTTTTTAAACAATATATCCAATGGAATATAATTTTCAATTTTCCTCTTGTATAGAATATGCCATATAATCAAATCATCTTTTTCATAAATTATATCATTTGTAGCAGGAGGATTACAGATTGTTCGATTTTTTAAAAATTCAATTAGCTTTGTATATCTTGTGTTGAAGTGATTAATATGACTTTTATCACTATCAAAAATAGTCATCAATTTATACTTATAAATATAGTCATAACCTTGATCTTCTATCAAAAATTGTGTTGTTTTTATAATCTCACCGATACCCCCAGCATGATCACATTCTATAGTTCTTAACTTAAAAGCTCTAGTGATCAATAAATAAATAGAACCTCTTTTTTTATGACTACTATACTTTTGGGCAATTCCTTGAATAAATTTACCATCATTAATCCGATTTTCGACAATTATTTTAGAACGCTCTGTCAAAATTTTATGAGCATCTCTTGGATTTATTTCTCCTGCATCAGTTCCAATCGTTATATGAGTAATATGATCTCTATACAAGGAAGTAATAGGTTTACGATTGTTTGTTATGTAAAGTTTTAAATAATCCCTTTTAGTATCTGACAAATAAGATTTCGCTATTTTGTTTTTACTGAAAATGAATCCGGTCTATCAGTGACATTAGCACGAACAACTAAAGGTAAGGCTTGATGTATTCCTTGTCCTACATCTACAATATTTATTGGAAATTCTTGTTCATAGACTTTTTCCATAGTTTCTGTCCTAAAAATGTTTTTAGAAAGTTGTATTTCAAAATAAGGTATGTTATCATCATTTACTTTTAGTTTCCATCCATCAAGGTGTTTTTCGTACCAACTTTCAACGTCCTGATGTAACTTGTCATGATTTCTTTTACTTACTCCCAGCATTGCATAGGCGTTTTCACCTTGAACACCAGTATATTGATATTTTGTTTTTCCTGTCAAAATAAAAGATCGGTTTGGCAATATTCTAAATGGTCCAATATAATCAACTTGAATCTCTAGTTTATCTAGTTCTAAGTTTCTAGTATCACTAGTATTTTCTTCCCTTATCTGACTTAAAAGAAATCCTTTAAACTTACAAAGATATATTTTTTTATGACTAGCATCAAAGAAAGTATTATTTTTAAAATCAAATTCCAATTCAAATTGCCGTTTATCATCTTTATATTTCCATTGAATAACATCCAAACCATAACCGTATCTCTTTTTGAATAAACCGATTTCTATTGTTATATTATTTTCAAATGTTATTTGAAAGTTTAAAGGTAGTCCAGATGTATCATTGCCAAAAAACAAATTATCAAAATCTGCACCTAATTCCACCCCATTATTTTTTAATAAAAGAGGTTCATCTATATCTCCCTTGAGGGAAGTTTCCAGCAGAGTAAACAGTTTAGCAATAGCACTTTTACCAGAACTATTTTTACCAATCAAAATAGTAATTGGTTTTAATTGCATTATCTGTTTTTCATAAAATGCTTTGTAATTTTCAAATGAAACTGATTTAATTTTTACCATGATTAATAAACCTTATAAATTCATATTCGGATTCTCAGAAATGAATTATGAGAAGTAATCATAATTATTGATATGATATATGATACTTCTCCTTGTATTTAGATTGTATCTGTAAATTAACTTCGCTTAATTTGATCCTCTAAATCTCCAAACCCAAAACCGTTAAATCTGATGGATGCTCAACAATAAACTGATAATAAACCTCCTGCTGTTCCTGCGATGCAAGCAAAAGATCCCATTCCAAAATACCCATTTCACCTAACTGAATCTGCGGGTTAGAACGAGTTAACCGCACCTTAATTTGCTCATGACGACTCACTGGTAATTGTTCTGTTAATTGTGGTTTTATATTGATGAATTTGCTTAGTCAACTGTGCTACCTTTTATCCTACAGGTTCAGTAGTATAAATGCGATCGCTGCTGACTCCCAGCAACCGCACCCCTACCGTACCAGCACCATTTACCCGCACAGACTCCGTTTCCAAAGTCACAGGCAAAGGTGTAATTAATAACTCTCGTTCTTCTCCTGTTAAGGATATTACACCTCTTCTTGTAACCAAAGCTTTGTCACCATAGACTGTGACAGATACAATCTAGCTTTGTATTGTTTTACGCCAAGATGATAATTCCGAGTTTACCATTGCCAGTTTTCCACCATGTTTAACAGTTACCAGTTATCACTGTCACCTTTTGCCTGTTCACTGGTTTAATAATTATGTTGGTTAATTGTCAATGGTTTCCTGTTGCACCGTCAAGCAGTAAGGAAGTTTTGAATGTAAATTTGATGCAAATTTTATGACGGAAGTTGCTCAACCTTAATACTGAGAGGAGCAATTTCCTGTTCCACAATTTTCCTTGCTGCTTCTAACAGATACTCGTAATAAGTACGAGCAACAATAGATAATTGTTTACCTGCTGGATAAGCTATATACCAAGTCCGCTTAATGGGAAAATGCTGGACATCCAAAATACTAAACTCATGGGCATCCGTCAACAAAGTATGACGAGATAGCACCGAAATTCCCAAGCCTCCAACTATAGCCTGTTTTATTGCTTCATTACTCCCTAATTCCAATTTCACCTTGACCTTCACCCCATGTTCATCTAAGAGACTTTGCACAGCGCGGCGTGTGCCGGAACCAGGTTCGCGCATAATAAATGGTTCTTCTCCCAGTCGTTCTAAAGGAATATTTTTTTCCTTTGCTAACGGATGCCCAGCGGGAGCAAAAACCACTAAAGGATTTTCCAAAAAAGGTTGACAATTGATATCCAAATGATCTGGAACTTGACTCATAATATACAAGTCGTCCAAATTAGTAATCATCCGATCTAAAATACCTTCATGATTTGTTACCTGTAGCGAAATATCAATTCCCGGATAAAGTTGGCAAAACGGACCCAACAAACGGGGAATAATATATTTAGCTGTGGTAATTACCCCCAAACGCAATTGACCTTGTTTTAGCCCCTTTAAATTCGCAACAGTCATTTCAAACTGGGCGATAGTGTCAAAAATCTGGCGACAAGTGGCAAATAACTGATGTCCCGCTTCTGTTAAAAATAAGCGTTTTCCCACCTGTTCAAACAATGGCAACCCCACAGATTTTGTTAGTTGCTTGATTTGCATTGATACAGTCGGTTGGGTGAGAAATAACTCTTCAGCAGCACGGGTAAAGCTACCGTGTCTTGCAGCGGCCTCGAACACCTTCAACTGGTGCAGTGTCGCTTGGTTCAAGGTGATTCTCCTCTAATAGCAGTTAATAGATAACTTAATTTGCTAGTTGTGTTAGAAGTTCAGAAGTTCAGAAGTTCAGAACCAAGAATTAAGTTTTTCTCCTACACCCCTACACCCTGACTTTTTTGTAACTAGCAACTTGGGTTAGATATATTAGTCAGCAGTAAGATTGTGACAACTCTTGTTTTACAAAGATTGTAGAATTTGAGATGATCCTCATTATCTGCCGACTACTATATATATTTAGTATTACTTAACACTGACATATTGTGTAGTGGCACACATATTAAAGTTATGAGTGTAAGTATAGGGAAAAATCTATCCTCGCTATCAGAAGTGTAGTATTGGACTTATGGAATTGAAAAGATATGATCAAAACAACACAAAACGTAAGATTCCTTCTAACCCAAGATGAATGCTGAATATCGAAAATATAGCAGAAGACAAGAGGCAAAAGGCAAACGTAAAACCTTTGTCAAAACTAGGTTTGAGTTTTCAATCATGTCTTAAAGTTCTTGTCCACAGCTACATATAATTGATTATTCACCATTCATCATTCATCACTCATCACTCCAAAGTTCTTCCTTAACCTTAACAGGCAATTTCGCTAAATCAGGTAATTCCACAGCTTCTGCATCAACAATTTTATCCTTGATATTCAAGGGTATATTCACTGGTTGACGTTCTTCCACCCAGCAACTAGCCACAGGCAAGGTTTGTTCCAACTCATCCAAAGGTCGCGGAATCACCATGACAGCGTTTAACTCACCAATCCTTTCTGCCTCATACATTCCCGCTTCTACAGCAACAGCCACATTAGCCACCGTACCCCGAATAATAGCGGTACACAAGCCCGCACCAATTTTTTCATAGGAAGCTAAATGGACATCTGCTGATTTCAGCATAGCATCACAAGCCCCTACCATTGCCGGAAAACCACGAGTTTCCACCAAACCAATCGCTTGATTACTCAAACGGCTGTAACTGCCATCCTCCATTATTTGCGTGAGACGGTTAATAGGTAGAACTATATCCAAATTGGGATAAGGCCGAGGAATAACCAAACTAGACACCAATTGTCCAAACTGTTCTGCTGTTTGTACACCAGCTTCCACAGCTAGACGTACATCAGCAATATTACCCCGAACAATAGCCGTACAGTGACCACTACCAATTTTTTCATAGCCGACTAAATGAACACCAGCCGACTTGAGCATCATATCAGCCGTGCCAACAATAGCCGGAAAACTGAGAGTGGATACCATACCCAAGGCTGCATCCTTGAGGGGATCGCGGCGACGTGGTGCATGGATGGTACTAAGAGAGCGTTGGTTGTATGTTTCCATCATAAATTCACCAGGATTCTCGCAAAGGCAGACAACTAACAAATAACACTTACTCTGAAGAATTTTCAGAGTTTTGGTTACTCAAGGGTTGCCGATTGGGAAACAATGTAGTCAATAGTCTATTAATGCTTCCTTGTCCATATATCTGTGTTCCAAAAATTTGAGAACTTTCAGTGTTAGCAGGACTGGGTTCGGGTGCTTGAGAGTTAGTTTCTGGAGAGCCTGGGAGAGTTGTTTCTGTAAGAGTAGAGTCAGTAACCAGGGGAGTTGCTGCAACTGGAGGCGACTGGCTTTTAGGAGTGGGAGAAGGTGGAGGTACGGAAGTAGATTCTTGTTTAAACTCTACAAAAGCCACAGCAGAGAATTGAGTAGAAGTAACTACTTTTTCCTCTGGGTTCTCTGGTTCTGCTTCTGGGGGATTTGTCACCGTGGTATCAGAAGAAGTTTCTACCGTTGGTTGATTTTGATTTTCATCAATTTGCCGACTGCTATCTCCCAGAATTGAACCTGATGGTACTACTTGCTCCGGTGCGACGGAACAGTTAAACACTGTCGTAGCAGCACCAATACAAGCATTAGCCCCAATTTTGCCTTGGCCAACCATCAAAAAGCCGGCTCCCAGGTTTGCTCCTACTTCTATTTCTAGGATACCCTCATTGACTTGGAGAATTGACCCCATGCCAATACAAACCCCAGGACCAATAATAATTTTACTGTTGGCAGCTGCTTGGAGTATTACCCCTGGTGCTATTACGGCGGTTTCATGAATATTGACATCGCCACTCATAAAAAAATCAAAACTGTTGCCCAGGCGTAGCAGCGGCACAGACATGGAATTTATTACCTCGGAAGCCGGAAAAATTAATGTTGAATATTTTGAGATAGGTAGGTGGGGGAAGCAGGGGAAGCAGGGGAAGCAGGGGAAGAAAAATTAATTCTTTATTCTTAAATTCTCCTGACTCCTGACTCCTGACTCCTGACTCCTGACTCCTGACTCCTGACTCCTGCCTTCTGTCACCTATCACCTAAAATTATGGACGCTGAATAATTGCTTCTAACACGCGGCGTTTTGCTGCGGTGTCGATTCCAATTAAACGCACGTATTCACCTGGATATTCAGAGAGGCAAGCTTCTACAGCAGCGATCGCATCTCTTTCTGTTCTCGCTTCAATTTGTCCGGCACTCGCCCAAGTACCTGTACGGAAACGGCGCTGGTCTACGTGTTCTACGCTAATTTTCAACCCACCTTGTAACAACTGTCTCAGTTGATCTACAACTTCTGCACTTAAACGGGTGCTAGTTACGGTTGCAGTTCCACCACCATAAGAAGCTGCTGCTGGTTTCGCTGTGCCAGAAGATACTACTTGTCCGTTAGGACGTTGGATAATGGTTTCTAGTACGCGACGTTTAGCTTTAGCATCAATGCCAATTAAACGTACATATTCCCCCTGATGGGAAACCATACAATCTTCTAACGCTGCTACTACCTCATTAGCAGAATTTGTTTCAATGGGTTGGCAGTTTTGCCATGTACCTGTACGGAAACGACGCTCATCCACGTGTTCTGTACCAATTTTGTAGCCATTAGCCAAAAGTTGGCGAATTTGGTTAATGGTTTCGGCACTGAGGCTACCACTGGCAACAGCACCGTTACCATGACCATTGCCGTTGTAGCTGCTGTAAGATGTAGCCGCCGGAGCTTTAAAGCTAGATGTACCGTTGCTAACTACACCATCAGGACGTTGAATGATGGTTTCTAATACCCGTTTTCTACCATTGTCAATGCCGAACAACCGCACATACTCGCCACTGTGGTCTACTAAACAAGATTCTAAGGCTGCGATCGCCTGCCCTAATGACCGGGTTTCAATAGCCTTACAGCTTTGCCAAGAACCTGTGCGGAAACGTCTTTGATCTACGTGTTCTGTGCCAATTTTATAACCTTGTTCCAGTAGATAGCGCACTTGCTCTATCGTTTCTGCACCCAATTTGCTTGCCACTTCACTACTCCTATCCAATTCTTCAACGGTAATGCTTGTATAAGATTTTGCCCCAGAAACATTCAGTTCATCCCGAATTGGGGTAATACACTTGAGATCCTCTGCACAGCGATAACCAGCCCGCAAAGCCTGATTTATCCCCACAACGTGGTGAGCAAATTGCTGATCCTGATCTTGTACATCTGGCAGACGATCCGCTTGTTGCTGGGTCGTAATAATAGAACCAGAAGCTACGTATTTCCCCGGAGGAATTTCTACATCTTGTATTAATGCGTGCATCATGACGATGCAACCTGCTCCGACTCTGGCGTTAAAGACAGTGGAGCGAAAACCTATAAAGCAACTGTCCCCAACATAAGCTGGTCCATGAATCAGCGCCATGTGGGTAATAGAAGCATTTTTACCAATCCATACCGAGTATTTTTCGCCATCATCACCAATTACTCGGCCTTGCTCCAACCCATGAATGACTACACCATCTTGAATATTAGTATTTTCACCAATATAAAAAGGTGTACCTTCATCTGCTCTAATCGAAGTTCCTGGAGCAATAATCACATTCTGACCCAGGTGTACATCCCCAATGAGATTACAAGAAGAATGTACAAATGCGGTTTGATGGATATCTGGTTCAGCTAAACTCCTAGACCACGGGGTTGGGGGTGCCGCCGTGCTGCGGACTGCCATTGTGAGATTCCTCCTCAAATATGCTTTTTGTCAGTGGTTAGAAGAATAAGGCAAAAGGCAAAAGGCAAAAGGCAAAAGGCAATAAATTATTTTTATTCTCTCTTCCTGTTCCCTGTTCCCTGTTCCCTGTTCCCTGTTCCCTGTTCCCTGTTCCCTTTTTTCTGACTATCTATATTGATCTTTTTTGCTGTAAATGAAACGATCTTCAACGTGAATGGTATCTATTATCGCCACTACTGCTGCATCTAACGGACGTTGTTCGTTACCAAGAACTTGACGAGCGGCACTGCCTCTACTGACAAGTACCCACTCATCTACTCCTGCTCCCACACTATCGGCTGCTACCTCATATTCTGAGAGGAGATTTCCGTTTTCATCTACTAATTGCAACATTAGTAGTTTTACACCCCGCAGACTCGGATCTTTTTGGGTGCTAACTACTGTGCCACGCACTTTAGCAATTTGCATTCTTAATTATTGTCTGCTTCTGAAAGGACGAATTCCGCTTACACCTTCCCGGAATTGTTCAACATCCTCTGTATATCTAATTGGCAGTACATATTCCAGGTTTTCGTGAGGACGAGCAATTATGTGTGTAGACAACACTTGTCCACCGTTAACTCGTTTCACGTTTTCTACTCCTGCTGCTACAGAAGCTTGGACTTCGGAAACGTCACCACGCACAATAACTGTTACCCGACCGCTACCAATTTTTTCATAGCCTACTAAGGTAACACGAGCCGCTTTTACCATAGCATCAGCAGCTTCTACTACTGCTGGAAAGCCCAGGGTTTCCACCATTCCCACTGCAATTGACATTATTCTTTTATCCTTAAATCAAATTTTTCAACAAACAACAAACAGACAAATTTTCCACGTAAGCAAGCAAATCCTTTAACCACTTTATTTTAAAAGTGTTTAGGTTCGGAACTGTTCTACTGCTTCTGTGTACCGAATCGGTAATACATATTCTAGGTTTTCGTGGGGACGAGCAATGATATGAGTAGACAAAACTTCACCACCATTGACTCTTCTTGCGGCTTCAATTCCCGCTGCTACTGAAGCTTGTACTTCAGATACATCACCCCGCACAATTACGGTAACACGCGCACTACCGATTTTTTCATAGCCTACTAAGGTAACACGGGCTGCTTTTACCATCGCATCCGCAGCTTCTACTACTGCTGGAAACCCTTTTGTCTCAATCATTCCAACTGCAATTGGCATCGCAGAACTCCTAAAAATTTAATACAATCTGTACTATGGGTGTATTTTTTTGACGGGGATGCTCATTTTGAGCATTGAAGAAAAATACTTCTAAAATTAAGGATATGAAACCTTGGCATCCCTGGCAACATAAATTACTATAATAGTTTATGATAAAATACTTTTAAAAAACTTAACAAAACTTAATATACCCAAAAAATACATCAAAGTTCACGGTTTCCTAGAGTGGCCACTTATGCTTTATAATTTTTTTATTACTTTAAAAAATCACATTCATAGCCAGGGCTAATCTGAACTACTCAGGATTGAACAAAGGCTGTATATTTTACTGTCTCAGTCTTTCCTTGATTTTTGCTATTGGCACAGATATTGAATGAACAATATATAAGATTTTTAAATATAAAGTATAAAATTCTTTTTTCAAAGTAGGAAGACAAATGTTCCATCAGATGATTAAAGAAGATAATTAGTCAGCATTCAGCTATCAGTAATCAGTTTTAACCTAATTATAAGCAGAGAGGTTTTTGATGAAATTAAAAGTTTGCCCAATTCCACAATACAAATTTACCGACTGGCTTTTGTCCTTGTTTTTTTTAACAAGATTGCTGAATACTGAAAATCAGTAAATGCTGCGAAATCTGTAAATTTTGTAAATTTTGTAAATTTTGTAAATTTTGTAAATTTTGTAAATTTATATCTAACAGCCCGTGAATAGCGCAGGTGAAAGTAAAAATAAAGTAAAAATACTGATTCAAGCGTTTTGAGAAATAGTTAAGAAAAACTTGATTTTTTCAAAATTAACATTTTTTAAGCAAATGATTGATTTAAGGCTGTTTAAGAAACCAAAGACTGAGTCGTCAAGGAAAAATTAAATGAATGAAGTTCTATTTTTCACCAGTTGGTTTATACCTTTTTATAACTTACTAGGGGCAATTTTAACACTGCCTTGGGGCATTGGGTTAATTCAACGTACAGGACCTAGACCTGCTGCTTACTTGAACTTGTTGACGACCTTACTAGGTTTTATCCATAGCCTGATTGTATTTCGAGACATCTGGAACAGAGACCAAGAAAATTTATTAATTACTTGGTTTCAAGCTGCGGATTTTAAGTTAACCTTTGCTTTAGAACTGTCACCAGTAAGTATTGGGGCAATAGTTTTAATCACAGGATTAAGTTTATTAGCTCAAATTTATGCCCTGGGTTACATGGAAAAAGACTGGTCTTTAGCCAGATTTTTTGGACTGCTGGGATTTTTTGAAGCCGCTTTGACTGGTTTAGCGATTAGTGATTCTTTGTTCCTCAGTTATGCCTTGCTGGAAGTTCTCACCCTTTCTACTTACTTGTTGGTGGGTTTTTGGTATGCTCAACCCTTGGTAGTCACAGCAGCGCGAGATGCGTTTTTAACCAAGCGTGTGGGAGATTTATTATTGCTGATGGCTGTTGTCACGCTTTCCACCCAAGCTGGTAGTTTGAACTTTTCTGACTTGTATGAGTGGGTACAAACCGCTAATTTAAGTCCATTAACATCAACATTACTGGGTATAGCTTTGATAGCTGGTCCTGCTGGTAAGTGCGCCCAATTTCCCCTACATTTGTGGTTAGATGAGGCAATGGAAGGACCAAACCCGGCTTCGGTAATGCGAAACTCTTTGGTAGTGGCTGGTGGTGCTTATGTTTTGTACAAGATTCAGCCCATATTAGTTCTATCCCCTGTGGCGCTCAATGCCTTGGTAATTATGGGTACGGTGACTGCGGTGGGTGCAACATTGGTGTCAATAGCCCAGATTGATATTAAACGGGCTTTATCTCATTCTACAAGTGCTTATATGGGATTGGTGTTTTTGGCAGTGGGTTTAGAACAAGGTGGTGTAGCTTTGATGTTGTTGCTAACTCATGCGATCGCCAAAGCCTTATTATTTATGAGTTCCGGTTCCATCATATATACCACCCAAAGTCAAGACTTAACAGAAATGGGTGGTTTGTGGTCAAGAATGCCAGCTACTACCACCGCCTTTGTAGTTGGTTCAGCAGGGATGGTGACATTATTACCCTTGGGTAGTTTTTGGGCAATGTTGGCTTGGGCTGATGGCTTAATCAAAGTTAACCCTTGGGTGATTGCAGTTTTAGTTTTGGTTAATGGCTTGACAGCTTTAAATTTAACCAGAGTTTTCCGGCTCATCTTTTGGGGAAAACCACAACAGAAAACACGCCGCGCCCCAGAAGTCGGTTGGCCAATGGCTTTGCCAATGGTGACTTTAACTATCATCACCCTGCTAATACCAATGATGCTTCAGCAATGGTACTTACTACCAAACTGGGAAAGTATTGATTGGTACATTGTATTAGCTTTGATGACTTCCACGGTCTTAGGGGTGGTGATTGGCTCAACGATTTACTTGCATAAAGGTTGGTCAAGATCCACAATTCTGGGCTGGAGATTTTTACAAGATTTACTAGGGTATGATTTTTACATTGATAGAGTTTATCGCTTCACCATAGTTAGTGCAGTAGCATTATTGTCCAAGATATCTGCATGGAGCGATCGCTATTTAGTGGATGGGTTGGTAAACTTAGTCGGCTTTGCCACTATTTTTGGCGGACAAAGCTTAAAATACAGCATTTCCGGTCAATCCCAAGGTTATATGTTAACTATCCTCGTTGTGATCAGCCTTCTTGGTTTCTTTATTAGCTGGTCCTTGGGTTTACTGGATAAATTGCCTTTTTAGGGGACTGGGGACTGGGGACTGGTGACTGGTGACTGGTGACTGGGTTATTTACCTCCCCTACTTCCTCTACTTCCCCTACTTCCTCCTTCCTGACTCCTGAACTCCTAAACTCCTAAACTCCTGAACTCCTCATTATGATGCTAAGTACATTGATATTGCTGCCGTTACTGGGTGCAGCTTTAATTGGTTTCTATCCCGCTACTCTGAGTGGGAAAATTGCCCGTAAAATAGCTTTGGCCTTGGCGGTAATTATTTTTCTGTGGACGGTTTTCCTGACAATTAAATTTAATCCTGGGGAAGTGGGAATACAGTTTGCTGAGTCGTTACCTTGGATAGATGCGTTAGGTTTAAACTATAATTTAGGTGTAGATGGTTTATCCTTGCCATTGCTGTTGTTAAATGGACTTTTAACAGGTATTGCCATCTATAGTAGTAATGAATCTCTTCAACGTCCTAAATTTTATTACTCCTTGGTGCTGCTGCTGAGTGCAGGGGTGACAGGAGCTTTTTTAGCACAGGATTTATTGTTATTTTTCCTGTTTTATGAATTGGAATTGATTCCCCTCTATCTTTTGATTGCTATTTGGGGTGGTGCAAAACGGGGGTATGCTGCTACTAAGTTTCTGATTTATACTGCGATTTCGGGAATCTTAATTTTAGCTAGTTTTTTGGGCATGGTTTGGTTGAGTCATTCTCCTAGTTTTGGACTAGCAACTTTAAATGCTCACACTCTACCTTTAGCCACTCAACTATTATTATTAGCAGGAATTTTAGTTGGGTTTGGCATTAAAATTCCTCTCGTTCCTTTTCATACTTGGTTGCCCGATGCCCACGTCGAAGCTTCTACACCAATTTCTGTTTTATTAGCTGGGGTATTGTTGAAATTAGGAACTTATGGTTTACTCAGATTTGGGATGAACTTGTTACCCCAAGCTTGGGAATATCTAGCACCAACGTTAGCAACTTATGCGGTGATTAGTGTATTGTTTGGTGCATCCTGTGCGATCGCGCAAACGGACATGAAAAAAATGGTAGCCTATAGTTCTATCGGACACATGGGCTATATTTTATTAGCAGCAGCAGCAGCAACACCCCTCAGCGTCTTGGGTGCTGTCATGCAAATGGTGAGTCACGGTTTAATTTCTGCGTTGATGTTTCTCTTGGTGGGGGTTGTGTATCAAAAAGCTGGTAGCCGTGATTTAGAAGTAATTCGGGGATTACTGAACCCAGAAAGAGGAATGCCAGTGATTGGTAGTTTGATTATTTTAGGAGTCATGGCCAGCGCAGGTATACCTGGAATGGTGGGTTTTATTTCCGAATTTATTGTATTTCGGGGTAGTTATGCAGTTTTTCCTGTACAAACCCTGTTATCAATGCTGGGAACTGGTTTAACGGCGGTTTATTTCTTAATTTTGGTAAATCGTGCCTTTTTTGGGCGGTTATCTGAGCAAGTGATGAATTTACCAAGAGTATATTGGAGCGATCGCATTCCTGCTTTAATCTTAGCTGTGTTAATTGTGGTTTTTGGCATCCAACCATCTTGGTTAGTACATTGGACCGAAGCGACAATTCAAGGAATGGTAAATACTCCCAGCTTAGTGGCCACTGCATCAGTAGATCAAGGGGAAAGAAATTAAAAGGTGTAAGGTCTGTAGTAGAGTTTTAGGTAAGAATTCAGGAGTCAGGATTCGTAGGGGCGAAGCTTATGGGCGATAATTTAACGGAAAAATCAGACATCTAGATATCCCATAAGCTTCGACCTGCCCCCATAAATAGGTTCCATAATTTCTTTTATGGAGATGTCTTTTTTATTTATCTTATTTAGACGTAGTTATTGTTGATGTTCTGGAGAAACACTAATGGTTAATACCAAAAACAAACCCGTTGATCATCCCTTGAATGAGTTTATTCAGCGTTTACAAACTGGACAAGCTTTACTGAAAGATAGCCCAGAAAATGTTTTAGAAGTAGTGGGTATTCTGAAAAGTTATGGTGTGGTTTTAGATGCTTATTCCCAAAATCTTATTTACATTGCTGAACATCAGTTTTTAGTGTTTTTCCCATTTTTGAAATATTTTAATGGTAAAGTTTCTGTATCTCAATTACTGCGTCATTGGTGGCATGACAGAATTAATTTTGAGTATGCAGAATATTGCATGAAAACCATGATGTGGCATGGTGGTGGTGGCTTAGATAATTATTTAGATAGTAAAGAATTTGCAGAAAGAGCAGAAGCAGTAATAGCTGCTAAGTTTAAGTATAATCCTTTAATGTTAGGAATTAACAATCTGTTCCCTGATTTTTTAATTGAACAGTTGCGAGTATCTGCCTATTATAGTGGTTTGGGTCAATTTTGGCGAGTCATGGCTGATATTTTTCTCAGCTTATCAGACCTTTATGATCAAGGTAAAATTAAATCAATTCCTGAAGTTGTCGAACATATTAAAGCAGGTTTGGTAAAAGATGCTTTAAGACCTATTACCTACGATGTGAAAATTGGCGGTAAAGTCTATGATATTATTCCTAAATCAGTTGGTTTAAAATTCTTGCCAGATACCGCAGTTCCTTATGTAGAAGCGGTATTTTTCCGGGGAACTCCCTTTTTAGGAACTGTTTCTTTAAACGCCCAAGCATATCAAGTTCCCCCAGATCAGGCAAGATTTCAATATGGTGCTTTATATGCAGATCCTTTACCTATTGGTGGTGCGGGTATTCCTCCCACATTGTTAATGCAAGATATGCGCCATTATTTACCAGATTATTTACATGAAATTTATAAGCGTAGTTTGCGGGGTGAAGATGATCTGCGTGTACAAATTTGTATGAGTTTCCAAAAATCAATGTTTTGTGTCACCAGTGCTGCTATTTTAGGATTGATGCCTTATCCTGTAGATACAGAAGATCAATCTGAGCAAACAGCGAATCGGGTATATTTAGAAAAGTGGATGGATAGATTTAAAACTTCTCGGTTATTAGAAGTAAATGAATAGTACATAGGTACAGACAAAAGTTTGCTTTAGACTAGGTGAAGTTAGTGACAACAGAGTGCAAAATTAATGATAATGAGTTAGTTCATAGGTCAGGGTGCGAGAGTGATCACTCAATCTCAAATGGTAGATAGAATCAACGATATAGCTTGGCAAGCTCACCAGGGCAGCGTTGCCGCTATTATTCAGGTATTGAACGAAAGACTCGTGATGTGTGGTGTCAGAACTAGAGCGATCTTTGCCGATGGTGTGTTACAAATTTTATGTGAAGCAGCTACGGTAGAACAACTTGAGCAGTCTACCTTGGTAGCCAACATCCAGCAAATTTTAGAGTCCATTGCACCGCGTAACATTCGCAAAGTCAAGATCAACAGTCGCATTGTGCGGGAAGAGCAATTATTATGGTTGGAGGAAATTAACCGCAATAGCGAAAATCAATTACTTTGGTCACAGGAAATTACTTTATCTCAGCCTAGTCTTTTCCAGCAATTAATTCAAGATTTTACAGCAGCCTATACTGAGTTTGGAAAACCGATTTTACCTAAAGCTCAATCTTTACTTACTAACCAGGATAAAAACAAAGATACAATCAAGAAGCTGATCATTGGATCAGTTAGTTTGTGTGCATTACTTTTGCTGGCTGCTTTGTTTGATGAACGTTTAGGTAATTCAATAAAAAATCTGATACCATTAAAAATTTCTCCTTCTGTAAAAACCGCAGGTGAAGTTAAATCAGAAGTATCATCCTCTCATGCTCAAAAAAGCCCTGCTCAATCGGCAAATGATACATCTGATGACAAATTTGCAGATGCAGTGAGACTTGCTAATCAAGCCTCTGCTGCTGGTAAAACAGCTGCAACTTCAACTCAGTGGTTGGAATTAGCTGCTATATGGCAAAGGGGTTCTGATTTAATGAGTCAGGTTCCACCTAGTCATAGCCGATATCAAGAAGCACAAATTCGTACTAAGTTATACAGGGAATATAGTAAAGCTGCTGAGAAAGAAGCAGAAAAAATGGGTGATTGGTGATTGGTGCAAAATATTTCCCTCCTGCCTCCTGCCTCCTGATGGCTAAACACTCATTTCTAACATCCGTTGCATGGGTTTGAGTGCTGCCAGACGGATATCCTCTGACATGGTAATTTCAGGGGTGCGGTTTTTCATGGCTAGGTACAGCTTTTCTAAGGTATTTAACCGCATAAATGGACATTCGTTACAATTGCAGTTATTCTCAGGAGGGGCAGGAATAAAGTGTTTACCCGGTGCTAATTTTTGCATCTGGTGGATGATTCCTGGCTCTGTAGCCACGATAAACTCATGGCTAGGGCTTTTTTGACAATAATTCAATAAAGCCGCTGTAGAGCCGATATAGCTGGCGTGACGTAAAACGCTGGTTTCACATTCTGGGTGAGCGATCGCCTCTGCTTCTGGATGTGTAGTTTTTAACTCAACTATTTTCCTTTCCGAAAATGTCTCATGGACAATACAGCTACCTTGCCATAACAGCATATCCCGTCCTGTTTGCTGCATTACGTACCGTCCTAAGTTCCGATCTGGTGCAAAAATAATCGGTTGTTCTTTGGGTATTTGCTGGACAATTTTTACAGCGTTGGAACTGGTGCAGATAATATCGCTCATGGCCTTGATTTCGGCAGAGCAATTAATGTAAGAAATTACTAGATGGTCTGGGTGTGCGGCTTTAAAAGCTGCAAACTGATCTGGGGGACAGCTATCAGCTAAAGAACAACCAGCATTTAAATCTGGTAATAGTACCAATTTATCAGGATTGAGGATTTTTGCGGTTTCTGCCATGAAGTGAACGCCAGCAAACACAATCACATCTGCATTTGTCTGTGCTGCTGCTCTTGCTAATTGTAAAGAATCACCAATAAAATCTGCAATATCCTGTATATCTGGATCTTGATAGTAATGCGCTAATATCACCGCGTTGAGTTCTGTTTTCAGATCCTCAATAGCGGCAAATAAATCTAGTGGTAGTGTACCCTGTAGTCGAGCGAGTTTAGTTGTAAACACAATTAAGAACTGCTTTTGATTACAAATTGTTACTTTATGGATTCAATTATAGTAGTTTTTACCAAAAATGGTAGACAATTGATGAGGGTAATTTTTGACACTCTGCGGTCTAAAGACACGCAGATTCTTTAAGACTTGCTCAAAAGGGATAGTCAATTATCCCCCTACGCGCTCAAAACAACTACCAGTACGACAGGTATTGCAATTGCGTTTACTTTTATGTTTCTTTGCTTTCCGAGTCCATCAAATTTTGGCGGTATTACACTCCATATTTGCCTTTGCTTGTTTACCCAGGCTGCGGTCAAATGCCGAGACGAGATAAATCAGGGGTTTCTCCTGATCAAAATACTTCTTCGTGTAGATGGTTATTCCTACTCGCAGTCCAATCATATCATATTCGCGGCGAATAAATTCGCCGTTGGCACTTCCTCCACTGTAAGATAGCCAAGTGGCTTCCGTGCCTTTCGGCGATTTTCTTGTGATATATTCTTCCTGTTGACAGATTATTCCTCACCTTGGTGGTAATAATAGTTGTAGTAATTGTCTGAATGACCATGCTGTCCATTGGCAACTACGCCTAAAACATCAATGGACGCATTTTTCATATCAGTTAAAGCCTGCTCAAATACAAAACGGTCTGTTTTATCCATCCTGACGATCATCACCACACCGTCGGTTTGGGGAGCGATGTAATTGGTATCAGCTAGACCCACAATGGGAGGAGCATCATAAATGACTAAATCAAAGGTATCTTGAAACTGTGCCATCAGTTTTTTCATTTTCCCTGATGAGAGTAACTTAGGTGCATCGGGGGGAATAGGTCCAGAAGTAATGATAGATAATTCATTCATAGCAGGTAGTAGTGTGACTACATTTTCTATGGACATATCCGTAGTAATTAAACTACTCAACCCCCAGATATTACTTAAATTTGCCAAGGTATGAATACTAGGGCGGCGCAAATCTGTATCTACCAGTAATACTTTTTTCCCCATAGTTGCAGCTACTTGAGCCAGATAAAAGGCAATTGTACTTTTACCGTCACCTTGCATGGAGGAGGTGATGGTAATAGAACTGATGGGAGTATCAGAGCTTAATAATTGTATATTTGTGTAGAGTACCCTGATGGCTTCGATAAAATTGTTAGCGTAATTGGTGTAGTGCCGTTTGGCTACGGTGGTTCTTTGGGTAGTAGTTTCCATCTGCCCATCCGCGTATTGTATCAAAGCATTTTTGAGTTTGAGAGTAGGGGATTTATCCTGCTGCATTTCTTGGTTAAAGGGAATATTCCCTAATACAGGAAATTTGATTCTTTCTTTGAGGCTCAAAGCGTTGTGATAAGTATGATCTAGCTTTTCCAAGAGTAAAGCTGCACCAATCCCTAGGGAGATACTCGCGGCAATTCCCATGATCATATCCCGGATCATAGTTGAAGAGACAGCTATAGGACTTATGGGTAGGTTAGGTGACTGAACTAATTGCCAACCTTGTTCCATCTGAGAGGATTGTTTAATGAGCAAATCTTCCCTAGCTGATAAAAAACGATTCAGACTTTCATTAGCAATAGCTAAACGGCGTTGTATTTCTGTATATTGTCGGATCAGTGTAGGTAATTCCAGGTTTTTCCGTTCTAAAATTCGGCGTTTTTTTTCCAGTTCTTGTTGATTAAGTTCTAAGGATTTGAGTAATTTATATGCTTCTTCTCGCTTAGTTTGGATATATAGTTCTGATTCTTGCTCGATTAATGGTCTGATGTTGTTCTGTTTTTCCTTGAGTGTAATTAGGGCAGGGTTTCCATCTTGAAAAACAGATGATTGTGTGGCAATTTGAATATCTAATTGGCGCAATTCTTCATTTAATGACCGATATATAGGATAGTTATCCAGGATAGACCTGACACCATCTTCAGTTTGTAAGAAATTCCAATCAGCACGAGCTTGGGCTAGTGGTAGTTGTAGTTGTTGCAGTTGTTGATTTACATCTGTGATTTGCTTTCCAATTGCTTCCGCTAGGACTTCTGGACCGAGAAAGTTATGCCTACGTTGGAACTGTTCTAATGTTGCCTGAACCTGGTTGACGCGTTTTTGTATCTTGGGTAGTTCTTCATCTATATATTTTAAACCTTCAATGAGGGTATTTCGCTTTTGTTGTTGACTGTAAGCTAAATAATCGGCAGCAATTTGTTCTAGTACATCTTTGGATTCCTCAGGTTTTTGGCTACGATAACTGACTTGGATAATTTTGGTTTGACCTACACGAGAAATCCTTAGACCCCGAGTCAGATATCCATAGTTGATGTTTGGATAGTTAGCTTGTAACTGTTTAATGCTGTTTTGCAGAATGTCAGAACCCAACATCACGAGAATTTGAGTTTCATAATCGAAACTCTCTGTAACTGTTCGGTTGATGTTATCGCCTAAGTTTAACAACTCACTCCTATTATCAGGGGTTTCAACCAGGATTGTAAAACTGCTTTCATATTCTGGTGGGCTTTGGGGATTTAAGTAAATCTTTACACCTACACTGGCAAGTACAGTTGTAGCTACTCCCACAACAACTACAATTCGACGCCTTAACAAACTTAAAAATTCTTTGTAATTCCAATCCTCCCTTTGTTGCTGATTTTCTTGTTGCTGATTGTCCAGAAAAGGGGGATAGGGAAAAAATGGAGTGATGGAGTTTCTCGTCTGTTCGGGATTTACGGGTTTATCAGTTTGATTGTGGATATTAGACATATTTTACACTCTATTTTTACTAAGTACGAAGATCAGATGAAATCCAATAGACATCTGGTGAAAATTACATAAGCGTAACCTGAAACCCATTCGTAGGAACAATTCATGAATTGTCCCTATATCTTTTTCAAAGAGGTCTAATATAGAGTAGTTAATCCGTGAACTGTTGACACTTGATACCTGCTGAGTAGATAACACTTTCTATCAATTTTACTACTTTGTCAATGCGTAAGTCCTATTTGCTTCAGTGGTTTTGGCTCACTCCATTTCCTTATAAATAGCACTCAATGACATTAATTTTGCAGTAGCAAGATTATCCCATATGTGCTTATAAAGGTTAAGGTGATAGGGGCTAAAAGCACAAAATGCCTACATCCTGTGTGTCCTTGCTATCTAAGAAATACAAGGGTATTAGTCGGATAGATTCATAGAGATTTATACAGTGTTGATACATGAAATAAAAATGATACTGTGACATTGTGACATTGTGACATTGTGACATTGTGACATTGTGATACTGTGATACTGTGATACTGTGATATTGTAACATTGTAACATTGTAACATTGTAACATTGTAACATTGTGATATTATAGCTACTATAAGTGCTGAATCCTGCGATAAGATTTTCTAATTGCTCAAGTTTGGTATCACCAATACCAATGCACAACTTGAACAATATCCTCAAAATCTTAACATTCAACTCTTCTGTGTAGCTACATAAATAACAGCTTAGTATTAGCCTAAATTAAAAATTAATTGCGATGTATGAAGAATGCTCAACAAACCTACAAACCATTAGGACTGTCGTCGGTAGATGGTACAAATAAGGATGATGATTGTTTCTATGAGCAAACAATTAAGTTATCTGTAGTTACACAGTTTTTTCCTCCAGACTATGCTGCTACAGGACAATTAATTGAGGAACTTGTACAGCAGTTAGAACAGCAGGGGGTAGAGATTGATGTGTTTACCAGTCAACCTGGATATGCGTTCAGGGTGAGTAAGGCTCCCCGTGTGGAACTGCGTGAGCAAACTAGGATTCATAGGTCTCGGACTGCGCAAATGTGGACTGGGAGAATTCGCGGAAAGGCTGTAAATGGAGTTTTATACAGCATTCGTGCTTTTTTGTATCTGCTCTCACCTTGGCGGCGAAGTAATGTGTTACTGATCACAACAGCACCACCATTTTTGCCCATTGTGGGTTATGTGGCTAATCTGCTGTGGAAGTTGCCCTATGTTTGTATAGTCTATGATTTGTATCCAGATGTGGCGATCGCACTGGGTGTAGTATCAAAGCAGCACTGGGTAACAAAACTTTGGCAAGGTTTAAATCAGAGAGTTTGGCTCAAAGCTGGGGGAATTGTGGTTCTCAGTCCAGAGATGAAACAACGGGTTGTAGAATACTGTCCCCAAGTCGCCCATAAAGTTTCTGTAATTCATAGCTGGGCTAACCCAGATTTAATTGTACCTATTGCCAAATCAGAAAACTGGTTTGCGTGGAAGTACAACTTAGTCAATAAATTCACTGTCCTTTACTCTGGGAATATGGGGCGATGTCACGACATCGATACTTTGTTAGTAGCGGCCAGAGAATTACAACATGAGTCAGTGCAGTTTGTGTGTATTGGTGGGGGTGCTAAACGGGAAGAGTTGATTGCTAGGGTCTCTCAACTAGAGCTAAGTAATTTTACATTTTTACCTTATCAAGATAAGGAAGATTTAGCCTATTCTCTCACAGCCTGCGACCTGTCTTTAGTGAGTGTTAACCCCAGCAGCGAAAGTTTAGTATTGCCGAGTAAGTTGTATTCAGCATTATCAGCTGGGAGACCATTGGCGGTAGTTTGTTCACCCGACTCTAGCTTAAGAAAAATAATTACTGACGCTGAATGTGGGGCAGCATTTGACCATGGGGATGGTCAGGGACTGGCGACATTTATCCGTTTATTGCAAAGTAACCAAACACTAGCAGAACAGATGGGTAAAGCTGGCCGTGAGTATCTACAATCCCACTTTACACCGCAAATTATTTGCCAACAGTATCTTGAGGTTTTACTGCAAACAGCGAATATTAAAAAGGGTAAAAATTTTTGAAATTACTGCTTGAATTTGTGGTACAATTGACTTGTGTAATATGTATAATAAAATAAGATAAACCTAAAAATGAAATAATTCCTAACGGGGTTTTTCATCTCAAGTTTATTATTAAGTGAATTAAAAAAAATAATAGTTACTTTCAGTATAAGCTGATTTTTGTGGAGTGGGCTTTGATGGTCTGATTGATCTCAGTTTCTCCAAACGTAACCTTCCTATTGATTTTGATATTAGGGGGACGAATTGCATAAAAGGTGTAACCATAATCGGAAACGTTCCAAACGTAGAGCTATTTACTGTCCTATTCATAGTTGTTATCTAGATAGTGTCAGTCGCAAATATAAAGTTACGTCCGATTCATCAAAGTTAAAAAACACTTGTGTGTCCGTACCCATAAAGGAAGAGTGGTTAGAAGCTTTTTGGTGTCCACAATGCCAGAAGAAAAAATGGATTACCCAGCGCAGTGACTTACAAGTACAAGACATCCTCAACACTGAATTTCAGTGGATAGAGCGGGAAAGTGATGTTTTACTGAAGGTTTTATCGCCAGAAATAGGGGAATTTTTGCTGCTCAACGAATTACAGCTACGGTACAATCAGAAAATGCCTCGAAGGATACGGGCTTATACAGCTTTGGCAGAAGAGCGTTATAATTTACCAGTGTTTATGTCCTCCGCTGATACCATACAGATTTACCACCGAAATAACGTACATAATATACTCCCCGACCTAAAAGAATTACTAGATATTTGTTATCCCCAGCCGCCTCAAAATGTTTTCTACCTACTGGTAGAAGAATATCGCCGGGGATTTCCCGTTTATATAGCTATTGAAAATTCTGGTAAAGTCATAGGATTTACTTACCTGGCTCCCAATAGCAAAGGGGGAACATTAGAATCCTTAGCTGTACATCCTGACCCTGAAACGAGACGCAAGCCCCAGGCTTTTAGACATGGGGATAAGTCGATAACATAACTGAAAAACGCAATCGTCAAGCCAGGGATGCCGTTAATAAAGCTGCAAGATTGGTAATTAATCATTGCTTAACTAACAACATTGGCACAATTGTATTCGGGTGGAATAAAAAACAAAAAGATAACACTGATATGGGAAAACTTATCTCAAAATATTAGCAGCACCATTACAGTCTGCATTAATTTTGAACCCATCAGAAGTTTTATGCCCTGGTGCGATCTGCTTGCAGCAGCGCTATCGCTATCGCCTATAGATTTATAACATATAACTAAAAATGACTAAAAAGAAAGCAGACATTGGTGGTAAAAGATTAATTAGTCTAGCACCTGAACAATGGGTACGTTGGTTAACTAACAACCCTGACCTAACAGTTAAGGAAATTATTAATTCTGATTTTCAATGGGTAGCTAGAGAAAATGATGTATTAATTAAAGTCTCCAGTCCTAAAGCCGGAGAATTTTTAATTCTCAATGAGTTACAATTGCGTTATACTAAACAAGTACCTGTAAGAATCTATGCCTATACCGCCCTAGCCAAAGAAAACTATAACTTACCTGTTTATCCGGTATTAGTCAACATTTTACCCAACTCTCAAAGCGAAATAATTCCTAACTTCTATGAAGCGGAATTTATGGAAATCAAAAGTTATCAAAATTATCATGTTATTAATCTATGGGAACTAGACGTTAATTTAGTTTTTGAGAATAAGCTATCAAGTTGATTACCTTTCGTACCAATATTAAAAGGAGGAGGAAATGAAAACATAGTCAGAAAAGCAGTAGTAGAATTACGAGCCAATGAAACTCTAACAGATTTAGAACCATTACTATCATTTTTTGCTAGTTTTGTCTTAGATATACCTTTAGTACAACAGATAATGAGGTGGGATATGACTATTTTAAGAGAGTCTCCTTGGTATCAACAAATATTAAAGGAAGGTTTAGAAGCAGGAGAAAAACAGGGTTTAGAACTAGGTCTAGCAACAGGTTTACAGCAGGGTTTACAGCAGGGTTTACAGCAGGGTTTACAGCAGGAAAGTCTCAAGTTAGTAAAGAAATTAATTGACCGTCGTTTTGGGGCTTTATCATCGGAGTTAAACCTTAAAATTAATCAATTGTCAACTTCTAAATTAGAAGATTTGGCTACAGATTTACTAGAAATCACTGAGATAAATCAACTGGAAAATTGGTTACAACAAAATATCAGTTAATCAAAAATTTATGAGATTAATTGGGTATGATGCAGCACGGCAAAGGCGATCGCCTTTAGTATTGGAGAAATCAAGTCTTGACTTATTGTAAACAACCTTAACCGAATTAATGACTTTAGCAAAGACAGTGAAGCTTGGACGCAGATCAGCCTCTAGGTTTTTGAATCGTTACCTGAAAACTGAAGCAGATCGACTGATTTTGCAGTCTGCATGGGAGAACTGGGGTTTAATCCTAGCCAACTTTGCCACTGGTATTATAGGGGCTATGTTTGAAGGGGGAACCTTTGGCATTATCTTCTTGGCGGTTACCCTGTTGAGCACTCCCCAAGGAATAGACTGGAACCAGTATGCCATCTTAGCAGGAGTCCCCGGACTAGGGAGTTGGTTGAATGCCCTTGGTCAGGAGGTGTTATTTATTCTCTTATTAGGACTAGCAGTGACAGCCCAAATCTTCCTGGGGCTTTGCAACTATTGGAATGCGGTGACTGCGGGGGACTTGGGGATCAGATTACAGGTTAAGTTCACAGAGTATATTCATCGCCTAATTCTCAGTTTTAGCTTTGCCTGTGCCAGTCGTTATAAGGTAGGAGATTTAACTTCCTATGCCAGTAGCGCTGGTCCCACGGTTAAAACCCAGATTAAATTAGCTAATACTTTGATCACTAACTTTTTGCTGCTTTTGGTCTATCTAGGCATTCTGGTGGTGATTTCCCCTTGGCTGTTATTGGCCGCTCTGTCCACTGTCTTAGTTTTTTATGTTATCCAAAAGCAATTACTGCCCCGCATCCGCCATTACTCTAGTGTTAATGAGCAAGGACTGGTGGAAATTAGCAAACAGGTAACGGAAAATTTGCAGGGGTTAAGGCTCTTGCACACCACAGGACGTCAATCCAGGGCTGTGGCTCAAATTAAGGCATTAGTAGAGCAGGTTAAGCCAGGGCTGCAAAAACAGATCCGCTTGCTGAATATTACCAATCCCATTACCCAAACCTTACCGGTCATTTTGTTGGCTATTATTGCGGGTATTGCCTTTTTGCTGTTTTCCCGGCGGAGCACTGGGGTGTTACCCAGCTTAGTCACCTTTGTCTTGGCCTTGCAACGGTTTAATATCCGTCTTCAGGGTGTTACTGGAGCGGTCACGGGGTTTGCTGATAACTATGGTAGGTTAGCCCGCTTTCAAGAGATTCTTGACCCCAGGGATAAGGAGTTTGGGCGGTTGGGAACAGTACCCTTTACTAACCTAGCCACAGATATTAGCTTCCATGGGGTTTATCTGCGTTATTTGGCTGATCAGGGGGAGGTACTGCAAGATATTAATCTTGTCCTACCTTTGGGCAAGGTAACGGCCCTGGTGGGACAGTCGGGGGCGGGTAAGTCCAGCTTGGCGGATTTATTGGTGGGGCTTTATGAGCCGACCAGAGGAAAGATTTTGGTCAATGGTCGGGATTTGCGCGACTATGATCCTAGTAGCTGGCGGCAACGATTAGGGGTTGTCAGTCAGGATACTTTTCTGTTCAATGCCACTATCCTTGAAAATATTCGTTTTGCTTGTCCGACTGCTACAGATTGGGAAGTGATGGCTGCCGCCCAAGCGGCTCAAGCCGATGGCTTTATTCAGGATTTACCCTTGGGCTATGACACGGTAGTCGGGGAGAGGGGGTACCGACTCAGTGGGGGTCAGCGGCAACGGATCGCCCTGGCTCGGGCGATTTTATCCGATCCGGATTTGCTGATTTTAGACGAGGCTACTAGCGCTCTAGATACGGTTTCAGAAAAGCTTGTCCAAGAAGCTTTGGATAAGTTTGGGCAAAACCGGATGGTGTTAGTGATTGCTCACCGATTATCGACGATTGTTAATGCGGATCAGATTGTGGTGCTTCAGCAGGGACGCATTGTGGAAAGGGGAACCCACAGTGAGTTACTGGGGTTGTCGTCGGGTATCTATAGAAATTATTGGCAGTTACAGTCAAGCCAAAAGAAAGTGCCGTTGTCACCTTCACAGAATACTTGAAATATATAGGGCTTGCTGAATAAACTTACCATTAAAATAATGCCTGTTAATAGCTGAACGCCCTTTAAATCAAGAACCTATCATTTATCAACCTCAACTATGGAGTCAAATTACTACTAATGAATAAGCCAATTTCTGTAAATAAACCAATTCCTGAGAAATTATCTAGCCAAATTGATGCAGGTGTTAAACTCGCTATTGCTAAAGCTATTGAAAGACACCGCAAATTAGGCGAGGCGATTAGCATTTGGCAAGATGGCCAAGTTGTTACCTTAACTCCTGAACAAATTCCACCTTTAAACTCAGATGAATAAACTATATTCTCTCATTCTAGAATAAATTCCACCTTTGACTTCAGATGATTAACGTATTTTCTTTTGTTCCAGAACACATCCGAGAAAAACTAACACTCACGGATGATAAAAAACAAATATTGCAACAACAAACTATTAGTCAACATACCAATTCATGAATTGTCCCTACCAAGGGTTTCAAGTTACGCATATTTAATTTTCTGAGATGTCTAGAGTGTAAATTCAGTGTTAACAGGATCTAAAAAATTACTGTGTCGGGCCTGTGGTTCTGATCGTCTTGTTTATTTATGGGATTGTGCCGAATTTCCCAATGGATTACTCGAACAGGTCGGACTATCGAATCTTTCCCCCGGTCAGTTATATCGTTGTCAGGACTGTGGGTTAGGACAACGGCTACCTTGCTTAACAGCGGATCAACTTAAACAGGTTTATGCCACAGCGCCGGGTGGCGCGATGGATTATGAGTTGGCTAAGAATGCAGGTTGGTCAAGAAGTAAGACGTTATTGCTAGAGTATTTCCAGAATCAAGAGTCTATTTCTGTCCTCGACGTAGGTTGTAATGAGGGAAAGTTTCTGGATAATTTACCCACTCATTGGCACAAGTTTGGCATTGAGGGGGGAATTCAACCGGCTAAATCAGCTGGCGCTAAGGGAGTTAATGTTATTGCAGATCGATTACAAGATATAGATTCAAAGTGGCATCATTGTTTTGATGTGGTGACAATGTTTGATGTGTTTGAGCATCTCATCAATCCACTAGAGGGAATAAAACAGGCAGAATATTTACTTAAACCGGGGGGGGTACTGCTGATTAGCACCGGCGATATGGATGCTTGGACTTGGCGTTGGTTTAAGGGCAATCATTGGTACTTACAAACGCCATTACATTGGTCTTTTGCTACAAGGCAATTTTTTGATTATGTTGAGAAAAAATTGCCCCTTAAAGTTAAAAGTGTGTATCAGATTCCTCATCAATTGGGAAGCAGTCGGGAGGTTTGGGATGAGCGCGTCAAGGCTGCTTATTATGAGTGTTGGCAACGGGGTGGTTTTTGGCGACTTCCTCAAAGAGCCATATTTTCAATCCCGCAATACTCACATCTTAAGCATTTAACCAGTGTGCCTTGGACTATGAAACTTAGCGATCACTTCCTAGTTTTATGTTTAAAACCCATCTTTGGAAACTCAATCTTCTAGCCCTATGATTAAAGCTGTGATGCATAAAATATTCAATTCTCTTGGTTTGGAAATTAGGCTTCTAAAGAATCTTCGTGAAGCACAAAAACGAGAAAAGAAAATGAAAGAATTAGAAAATTATCAATTTCTTGCCAATTTTGATATAAAAAGTATTATCGATGTTGGTGCCAACGAGGGACAGTTTGCTAGGACAATTCGTCATGTGTTTCCGGGTGCAACTATCTATTCGTTTGAACCCCTACCTGATGTTTATAAGGAGCTTTATTCATTATGTGCAGAAGATACTAACATTAAAACTTTTAATTTAGCATTAGGAAACGAAGTTGGCACAAAGCAAATGTTCTCAAGTTCCTTTTCCCCCAGTTCTTCAATGTTGAATATGTCTAAACTGCATAAAGAAGAATGGCCAGAATCATCAGTTAATACCAGTGTTATGGTTCAACAAACTTGTTTAGACCAATGGGTAAAAGAGAACAATCAAACTATTGGGGATAATATTTTAATTAAGCTGGATGTACAAGGCTATGAACTTTCTGTTATTAAAGGAGGAGAGAAGACTTTTAAAAGTGCCAAGCTAGTAATTATTGAGGTTTCTTTTTATGAGTTTTATGAAAAACAACCTCTGTTTGATGATATCTACAAATACCTATGCAATTTGGGTTTTGTTTATCGGGGCAACCTGGAGCAATTTCGCTCTCGATCCGGCAATAAAATACTTTTTGCAGATGCGATTTTTGAAAATCTCGGTATCTAGTTACTCTACTTAATTTAGTCGTAATTTGTTTTTTTAGATAGGCAATTACTTTGTAGTTATATGATTAAAAATCGTCTTTTGAAAATGTCAGACTCTAACTTACTTGCTCCTATTTATTTCTTTTTGCATATACCCAAGACTGGTGGAGTATCAATAAAAAATAATTTAAGTAGAGTATTACCGAAGAGTTCGGTGTATTCAATTACATCGAATGGTGATGGAGTATCTGGATATTTTGGATATTTATCGAGTCTAAAAAAACTAGAGGACTATGAGCAATTCTACAAGGATAAAATACGTTTAGTCACTGGCCACTATTCTTTTGGATTACATGAGTCCTTTGGAGATAGAACCTTTAAATATCTGTCTTTTGTAAGAGATCCTATAGAACGAGTTATCTCTCTTTATTTTTATATTAAAACTCAACCCACTCATCCTTTATTTAGTGTTGTGGTTGATAAAAATTTAACCCTCGAACAATTTGCCCTTGGCAGCTTTCATAGCGAAATTGAAAACTGTCAAACCAAAATGTTGAGCGGTCGGAAAGAAACAGATTTTTTGGTTGGAACTGAACCTTGTGCTGAGATTGATTTGCAAAGAGCAATAAAACATATCGAATCATATTTTCCTGTTGTAGGACTTACTGAGAAATGCGACCAGAGTCTTAGTTTAATAAATTATAATTATGGTTTAAATTTAGTCCCTGGGGTCAAAAAAAATGTAACGAAGTATAGACCCAAAATAACTGAGATTGACCAAGTTACAAAAAAAGCCATTGAGAGTGTTAATGCTTATGATATTGAGTTGTATCGTTACTCTTGTGAAAGATTTCAAAAAATGATTAAATCTCAAAGAAATCAGTTATTTTTATTGTCAACGTCTCAAAGAGTAAGCCGTAAACTTTCGAGAATAAACTGCAAAATACAGCGCATTTTATCTGAGAGGATGTTTGATAAGTTTTGAACAGGTAATTGGAACAGGGAATGGGCAGGATTGGGGAACACAGAAAAAACAATAAAATCTAGTTCCCTCCCCTTATAAGGGCAAGACAAGGTGGACAAGGTGGACAAGGTGACAAGAGAGAAAAACAGTACAAAGTCTGTATTCTTAGTAACAAGAATAGCCTAATCATGACTTGACAAACATCCTCTGAGTGAGGTACAGAAGGGCAGGCAGGATGCCATAGGTGTCAAGTTAAGAAAAATGGCTTAGTGTCAAGTTAGTTTTACTTATTTCAATATGCCTTTTGATAAGCAACTGTTAGTCACCGGTTCCGCTGGCTTAATCGGCTCTGAATCGGTGCGTTATTTCACCCAACTGGGCTGGCAGGTTACAGGTATTGACAATAATATGCGAGCCGACTTCTTTGGCAAAGACGGTGACACTACCTGGAATTTGCAGCAGTTACAAGTTGACTGTCCGGAGTATCAGCATTTCTCCCTTGATATCCGCGATCGCCCCTCTATTCTGAACCTCTTTTCAGAACAAAAATTTGACCTGATTATTCACGCCGCAGCCCAGCCCTCCCACGATTTAGCCGCCAGTCGTCCCTTTGATGATTTTGATGTTAATGCCGTTGGCACACTAAACTTGCTGGAATCAACCAGAAGGGCTTGCCCTGAAGCAGTGTTTTGTTTCCTCAGCACTAACAAAGTCTATGGTGATGCCCCCAATGAGTTGCCATTGGTGGAACTAGAGAGCCGTTGGGACTATGCCAATCCCCAGGACTATGGCGGTATTACCGAAACCTGTCGCATTGACCAGAGTAAACATAGTTTATTTGGTGCGAGTAAAGTAGCAGCGGATGTGATGGTACAGGAATATGGCCGCTACTTTGGGATGAAAACCGCCTGTTTTCGCGGCGGGTGCCTGACGGGATCAGCCCACAGCGCTGCTGAACTCCATGGTTTTTTAGCTTATGTGGTGCGAGCCTGTGCGGAAGGAAGAGAATATAAAATCTACGGTTATAAAGGTAAACAGGTGCGGGATAATATCCACGCCTCTGATGTCTGTGCTTTGTTGCATCAATTTTATTTACATCCCCGTTGCGGTGAAGTCTATAATCTGGGTGGTGGTAGAAAAAACAGTATTTCCGTCCTTGAGGCGATCGCCAAGGCGGAACAGCTTTTAAATAAACCGTTCAAAACCGTTTACGTCGATAAAAATCGCGAAGGCGATCACATTTGTTATATTAGTGACCTAAGTAAAATTCACAACCATTTTCCCGACTGGCAAATTACCCGCAGTTTAGATAGCATTTTCCAGGAAATGGCTACCATGTACCTATTGCAGCGATGACAAAAACATTAATTGTTATTGGTTCCGTTGTCCCTGGAGGGGCTAACGTGGGAGAAATCTTGTTGCGGGATATGTTGACCTGCCTCAAAAGAGAAGAGTTTATTGTTGCTCCTCTTTTAACTGGGGAGACCTTTACCGAGGAAACCAGGGGTAATAGTGAGCAGTTGAATACAATTTTTCCGCTAAAATCTCCCCCAGAACATGCCGTTCGGCGTTGGGGTGGGCGTTTGGGGGGTTTAGTCTGTGCGGGTGAACGATTACTATTTTACGATAGACAGATCAAAGTCCTAGTTAGCCAGATCGAGGAGCAAGTGAGGGAATTAGGTATCACTCGTATCTGGGGCATTTTGAATATGACTGTGGTGGTTGATGCCCTGTTTGGTTTGATGGGAAAGTGTGATTTACCTTTATACACCCAGGTCTGGGATGACATTGATTACCTCACCCAACAGCGTGGACTTGACGCTACCATGCGATTTCGCACCCGAAAGAGATTTGGTCTACTCCTGAAAAAATCAGTTAAGACTGGTGTGATTTGTGAAACTATGGCTCAAAGCTATAAACAACGCTACACAGCCCGTTGTGAAATTATCCGTCATGGACTATCTAATCAGGTAATAGCTCGGACTGAATATTCATCAACCGATGAATTCCGCATCGGCTTTTCCGGGGGGATGTATGCCCCTGATGCTTGGCAAGCGTTGTTTGCAGCTCTGGCTTATATCAATTGGCAAGTTGGGGGTAACAAGCTAATTAAATTGATTGTCATGTCGGGAAAAATCACCCTACCCTGTACAAGCCCCGCCCATGTTGAATACTTAGGTTGGCGAACCACTGATGAAGTTAGACAACGACTAGCTGAGTGCGATTTGCTCTATGTTCCTTATCCCTTTGCTTCCTACCTCAAACCCTTGGCTCAACTCTCCTTCCCCACTAAACTCAGTACCTATGTTAACCTCGGCCGTCCAATTTTTGCCCACGTGCCTGAATATGGTTCATTGGTGGACTTTTACGCCCAGTATCCATTGGGTGCGCTTTGTACTTCGTTAGATCCAAAAATCATTGCTGAACAAATTACCGCCCTAGCGGAAAATACCAGTCTTTATGAAGCCTCCGCTAAAACGGTTGCTTGGGTTGGGGAAAAAGAATTAAGTCACCAAAATTTTGTCAATCAAGTTAAACGGTTTATTGAATTGGAAGGCCTGACTAGTTAGACATGAGTTATCCCAAACGGTTCTTGTTTTTGATGCCAACTAGTTCGATCGCAGGCGGCGTGGAGACATGGCTTGATGAAATTTATGAATATTTAACAACGCATCAATTTGAAGTATTAGTCGGGTTATTGCGAGGACAACAGTTTAACCAACCAGAGCGCTATCGTGCTGTTCATCCCCAGCTAAAAACCATTGAAGTCGATGGACGGGGCTGTAATCGAGAAGGTAGAGTGCGGGCATTAATGCGCTGTATTGAAGGAGTTAAACCTGACATAGTGATTCCATTGGGAATCGCCGATGCTTATGAGGCTGGGATTCGCAGCAAGCAAAAAGGGCTAGATACTCGTTTAGTAATTCATGCTCAGGGAAACTTAGAGCCAATGCTTGCCGATCTCAGGAGTTACCGGGATGGGATTGACCAAGTAATTTGCCCCGGAGAGCTAACCAAACGAGTTTTAATTAACTGGGGAGGGTTTGCATCAGACAGAGTGACTCATATCCCCAACGGTGCTAATCAGCCAAAATGCAGTTCACAACGTCCAATCTCATCAGGAAAAGCAAAGCCTATTCGCATAGGATATATTGGTCGCTTAACCACCCTTGACAAGCGATCGCCGGATTTAATTACCCTGTATCAAGAACTCGAAAAGCTGAACCTAAATTATCAATTAGATATTGTCGGGGACGGATCTTGTTTTGCTCAACTCAATGAAGCTTTGGGTAAAGCTCCCCAAGTTAAACTCCACGGAGCTTTGTCTCGCGAGGTTGTTTATCAAGAAATATTTCCCAACCTTGACGTACTGATTTTACTATCCTCATCGGAAGCCTTTGGCATTGTGATTGTGGAAGCATTGATGCACGGTGTAATACCGGTCACTTCCCGTTATGTCGGCTTTTACGCCGAAGGTTTAGTCAAAGAAAACGAAACCGGTTTGTCCTTCCCTGTGGGAGATATGGCTGGCGCGGCTCAACAAATTCAGCGTTTAGCCGAGGATGGTGATTTACGACACCGCCTGTCTAGCAATGGGCAAGTGCATGGACAGCCCTATACTTGGGAAAATTCCCTCACTAGTTGGAACATAACTTTAGAACAAGTCATGGCTCGCCCTCCGCTTTTAAGTTCGTCTCCTTTACCCAAAATTCCCACCACAACTGGAAGATTAGAACAGTTGGGGATTCCAGCCAGTGTCATTGACGGGTTACGTCGCCTCCGTAGGTTTCTGTTGGGGTCACCCATTCCCCCTGGTGGAGAAGAGTGTCCGTTATTTTATCGTCATCATTCTGAGTCTTTGCTGGAGGAAATTTCCCAAGTTTTGAAAGACCTTGATACTGCCGAATAATATAATCTTTAATATAAACAATTAATATAAATAGCCAAAATGCTTAAGCAAGTTATTAAAAGGTTGCCAGGATTTCGTAGTCTTATCGCACAAAGAGATTTTCTGTTAAAAGAACTGGAAAAATGGAAATATCAACAAGAATTTTTGCCGGGACATTACTACTCTCCCATTCCAGATCATGAAGACTTAATAAATTATTTCGATAATCGAATAGATCCTTCGCAGGTAAAAGATATTGGCGGAATTGAGCTTTACTGGTCTGAGCAAATTTCTTTACTAAAAGATTTAGCAAATCGTTTTTATAAAGATATACCATTCTCAGAACATCAGCGCACAGACAACAATAATCGTTATTTTTATGAAAATGGTTTTTTCACTTATGCGGATGGAATTATACTTTACTCCCTACTCAGGTATTTAAAGCCGAAAAATTTGATAGAAGTTGGGTCTGGTTTTTCATCTTCGTTAATTCTAGATGTGAATGAGCAGTTTTTAGATAACTCAATTAATTGTATATTTATTGAACCCTACCCTGATCGCCTAATAAGAAACTTGCGAAGCGCGGATAGGTCAAGAATAACAATTATTCAAGAGAAGGTACAAGAACAGGATCTAGAACTGTTTGAGCGTTTGCAACCGGGAGATATTTTATTGATTGACTCATCCCATGTTTCCAAGGCGGTAAGTGATGTTAACTTTCTGGTTTTTGACGTGCTTCCCAGGCTTAAATCGGGGGTATGGATTCATTTTCATGATATTTTTTATCCATTTGAATACTTAGAGGAATGGGTCAGGGGAGGGCGGTCGTGGAATGAGGCATATTTATTGCGTGCGCTCTTAATGTTTAACCAGAATTTCAAAATAAAGCTTTGGGGAAATGCTTTAGCAGTTCGCTACCCGGAAATATTACAAGAATATATGCCACTGTGTCTGAAAAATTCGGGGGCAAGCCTTTGGTTGAGAAAAGAATAACTCTTTATGTATTATTACTAGCATATTTGTATGAATCCTCACATTCTTTTTATTGCACCCTCCGCTTACACCCTTAGTGGCTTGGCAACTTGGTTAGACTATCTGTTACCTGGTCTAAAACAACTGGGGTGGCGCACTACCTTGGGGCTAGTAGAAGGGACTCGGTATCATCGAGTCGCTGACTATTTAGCAGTTCATCCCTGTGAAAGCGCGATCGCCATTACCTGCAAAACTGGAACTCCCCAAGGACGACGGTGGGCGGTGCAAAGGGCAATTCAAGAATATTCACCGGATATTGTGGTGACGGTTAATATTCCTGATGCGATCGCCGCTACAGCAGAACTCAGAAGTCGGGGTGAAACTCAAGCTAAAATTGTGATGACCTGTCACGGTATTCAGGAAGACCTATTTGCCGACATGAAACTATTTAAAAATTCCCTGGATGCCGTAGTTTGTACAAATAAATTGGCTTGTAAGTTAGCAGAGGATTATTCTAGCCTAGATAAATCATCAGTATTTTACGCTCCCTGTGGAGCGCCAACTCGGCCTTTAACCCCTCGCAAATCCGAAAAAACATTTAAAATTATTTTTGTCGGAAGACTAGAGCAGCAACAAAAAAGAGTACATGACTTACCCGCTATTCTGGAGAACTTAAGCAGTCAACAGATTCCCTTCCACTTGAAAATTGTGGGTACTGGACCTGAAGAAATCAGACTACGTGATCGTTTATCACAATTTATTAACTCAGGAGAGGTTTCATTTTTAGGCCATGTCCCTTCCCATGAACTGTGGGAAAAAGCCTATTTTCAGGCCGATGCCTTGTTAATGCCATCCTGTTGGGAAACAGGCCCAATCGTTATTTGGGAAGCAATGGCTTGGGGTGTGGCAGTTGTATCCTCTCGTTATGTCGGCAGCGGTCTAGAGGGAGCATTAAAAAATGACGAGAATTGTCTAATGTTTGATGTCGGTGATTGTGCAGCGGCTAGCCAACAAATTATCCGGCTTTATCAAGATCAAGATTTATCCCAGAGAATAAAACAAAGTGGTTGGGAAACGATTAATAAAAAATATTCCCATCCTGTTTCTGTTCAGCAATGGAATAAGATTTTTGAGCAAATTTTAACAACATCTGCCTCAACAATATTACCTGTCAATATAGACAGTGGGTCGTTAAATAACCGTTTAGATAAACTATTGGGTAAGGCTAATGCTGAGAGAATTAGAATTTGGTTGGAGCGCACAGGCCCAAGCTGTGATCCGGGGGGAGAATGGCCTCATAGTTGGAGTGACAAACAAACATCCCAGAGAGAAAACGAATTTTGGAATATAGCGCAACAGTTAGATCGGCTTGAGTAAAAATGTTTTTATCCTTACTTAAAGGAATCTGGCAACTGCGGGATCCGCTGTTAATCCGAGATTTAGGAGAACGTCGTTTTCACTTGGCTAAGGTTGACCGAATACGTCAAGGGTTTCCCAAAGCGAAAATTAGTAATGATGTGATTTTGATCAATCACGAACCTCAACGACTAAAACTTACAGGACAAGTCACCATCAGTCAAGGAAATATACTGGCATTTGGGGATCCCCTGAATGGCTACGGCAATATTATCATTGGCGATCGCACTTGGATTGGGCAGTACAATAATTTACGAGCTGGGGGTGGTGACATCCAGATTGGGGAAGACTGTCTGATCAGCCAATTCTGTACATTAGTTGCCAGTAATCATCAAAAACACAGGAGTTTACCGATTAAAGTCCAACCATCAGATCAAAACCGTACTGGTGTAATCCTAGGGAATGATGTGTGGTTAGGATCTGGTGTAACCGTGTTGCCAGGGGTTACTATTGGCAATGGTGCTGTAGTCGGTGCTAATGCAGTTGTTAATCATGATATTCCTGACTACGAAATCTGGGGTGGAGTCCCTGCCAAAAAACTAGGAGACAGATAACCGATGGTAACATTAAAAGAGCAGTTAGGATGTTGGCTGAACGAGCGCTGGCAAACGGAGTTAGTATTAAGATCCCCTAAATTAGCCCAATTGCTGGGTTTAAGCTGGTTGGATCTGTGTAATCGTTCTGAAGTTTTGCAACCTGATCTAATTACCGGGGGGCGAATTTGTCAGTGGCAATTTTCTTCCCAGCTAACAGTTTCACGGGTTTTTCCCGGGGTGGGGTTAGGTATTCTACAGCACGTTTTACAACTATATCCTGTAAAACTCAACTTTGAATCTAAAAGTAATTTATCAAACAAGCCAGATTGTTCAATTTTATTTGTTGTTGGCGGTATAGAGCGTTTTCCGCAATTTGAATTGGCTTTAGCCTCAGCCCGTGCCCAAGTTGATGTTGATTACGAAATCATTGTTGTTGAACAATCCCCCGAACCTCTGTTGACAAATAAGTTGCCCACTGATGTTCGTTATTTTCATCAAGTCAACCCGCAACCTGAGAAGGGGTTTAATAAGAGTTCCGCACTGAATAAAGCGGCTAGAGAAGCTAAATCTGAAAAACTAATTATTTTAGATGCTGACTTTGTTGTTCCAATTAATTTTGTCATTGAATGTAATCAAGTTTTAGGTAAAATTTCTAGTGCCAGGTTAGCACGATTAATTTTTTATGTTGATAGTCAGTCAACTGAACATATAGTTAATGCCCAGGAATTGGTATCTGGCATAAATGTAGAGAAAATAGTTGAAAATAATCCTACCCCTCTAGCATTACACAAATCTACTTACTGGGACATTGGTGGACATGATCAAGACTTTTGGGGATGGGGGGGAGAAGACACTGAATTTTTAGATCGTTTACGCACTTGTAAAATATCTGAAGGGGGGTGGTTGCCTTTCATTCACCTTTGGCACCCCTCCGCTCCCAAAAAAGCCAACGGCGATCGCAATTCTCAGTTATATAATGATCGTTTAAAGATACCTGCACAAAGTAGAATTGAGGAGTTAAGAGAGCGAGCTTGTCCTAAGTTGACAATTTAATAGACAAACCTGTACACTCATAGACAAACCTATGAGTGACTTTATGTTTAAACCTCATGAATTTGCTAAAAAAATCGGAGTTTCAGTCATGGTATTACTTTTGCTAATCCTAAACACTACAAACAGAACTTAGCTAAACTGCAAAGATTATCTAATATCTACTCTAAAAAGGCTTCATGTTCAAGCAATAAGCATAAAGCCAAAATTAAACTAGCT
>NZ_JACJPU010000038.1:0-55700 GCF_014696235.1 Sphaerospermopsis sp. FACHB-1194
TTGATTTGACTCAGCTAAAATGTTTTTAATTTCCTGTGGGGTGATATCTTCTAGATATGATTTAGAGTAAATGGTTAATAAAAGTACACTGGTTGGTGATTCAACTTGATAAATGATGCGATAACCAGCACTTTTGCCTTTTTGAATGTTGCTATTTTTAACTCTGACTTTAAAGACGTTGCTTTTGTATTCAGGTGTTAAGTCTATTTCTACTATCGGCAATTCCTTCGACATATATTCCCTCCCACATTTGAGATAGGGGAATACGTTTTCCTATTTTTGCTTCTTGTACTGTTCTTTTTAAACTAGCTTTGATTTCTTCAATGGGAGTATCATCATTATCGTTTTCTAATTCATCTGTAGGTTCATTAAAAAGAATGATTACTCTGACTTTTCCGGGTATTTCTACATTCAGTGGTTCGTCTAAAAATAATGCCCCTTTTTCATCAATGTTCCCTGTGACTTCTATTGCTTTCATTTGTTGATCCGGATGGTTATTTATATTTAGTTTAACGATTACTGGCAATTTTGAGTTTCATCACTGACTCTTTTATGAAAAACATTATATGAATGTACTCGGTTTTGGTTGCTACTTGATTTCAGTTTAGGCAAGGTATTGATTCCGTAAAAATACCCATGTTAGATTAGGTGTTAACGAGTATGATCTAAAATATAATGTTTAGCATCTAGTTGTTATTTACCATTTGATTAACCAGGAATATAGATAATGGCGCTTGGTTTACCTGAGTTTGTTGAAAACCCTGAAAATCGTTGTCCGGTAGTTCTTTTATTAGATACTTCTGGTTCAATGTCAGGGCAACCTATAGAGGAGTTAAATACAGGTTTGGCAGCTTTTAAGGAAGATGTATTAAAGGATGCTCATGCTTCTTTAAGTGTGGAAGTGGCTATAGTTACTTTTGGACCTGTGCGACTTATACAAGATTTTGTTACTATAGACCATTTTACACTGCCAAAGCTAGAAGCAGATGGTGTAACGCCAATGGGTGAAGCGATAGAATACGCTTTAGATTTAGTGGAAAAACGTAAACAAACGTATAAGGATAACGGTATTCTTTATTATCGTCCTTGGGTATTTTTAATTACTGACGGTGCGCCTACAGATTATTGGCAAAATGCAGCGCAAAGGGTGAGGGAAGGAGAAGAACAGCGCCGAATGTTGTTTTTTACTGTTGCTGTTCAAAATGCGGATATGAATAAACTCAGAGAAATTGCACCACCTGGGCGGTCTCCAGTGATGTTAAATGGCTTAGATTTTCGTGCTTTATTTGTTTGGCTTTCCACTTCTATGAAACGGGTTTCTAGTGACAAAGTAGGGGAAGCTGTAGCATTACCGCCGGTGGGATGGGGGCAAATTACAACTTAGAGGATGTATAAGTAAGCTATAAGAACCTCCCCCTAACCCTCTCCTAAGAAGAGAGGGAATACGAAAAGATAAGTGGTGAAACGGCGTATTTTAAGGCCTCTCCCCTTGTAGGGAAAAGGTTTGGAGAGGGGTTTTGAGTTACAAATATCCTATAAAATCTAATACAATATACAGGATTTATTAATTGTGAGTTGGAAAGCTATAGCGCGTTTTGCGGTGGGAACGAGTCATCAAGAGCAAAAAATACCTTGTCAAGATTACGGACATTATCGCATTTTTAATGATGTGATTGTGGGTGCGGTTGCTGATGGTGCTGGAAGTGCTAAATATTCTCATATTGGTTCTAAACTAGCGGTAGAAACTACGCTCAAATATCTTTCTACAATTAGTGAGTATCTTCAGCAGCGAAAACGATGTTGGCAGAAGGTTTATCAACCACTTTCAGAGCAAGAAGCAAAAAAGCTTTTTACTAAAACCGTTAATCATGTAATTTCAGATTTAACAAAACAAGCAGCAAATAAAGATTATTCTGTTAATGATTTAGCTTGTACATTATTGGTTTTTATAGCAACTCCTGAATGGGTTGCAGCTATGCAAATTGGAGACGGGTTTATTGTCATGAGTTCTCAAGATACAGAATATCAAATGTTGTTTAAACCAGATAAGGGGGAATTTTTCAACGAGACAACTTTTGTCACTTCAGTGAGTGGACTGGAGGAAATGCAGGTAAAGGTATTTTCAGGAAAGCAAGAATTTATTTGTGCTGCTACTGATGGACTAGAAAAAGTAGCAATTAGATTTAGTGACTGGCAACCTTTCCTGCCATTTTTTAAACCTTTAGAGGCATATTTGCGAGAAACAGAAAATCCTGGATGTGATGGAGAGAATTATATTATGGATTTTCTTGAGTCTGATAGGTTAAATGCTCGTACTAATGATGATAAAACTTTGGTTTTATGTTTGTTTGAAAAAGAGATTTAGTAGACTCAATTAAATGATGGGCGGGCAGGATGCCCAGCCCACAAAAGTTACAGCACTTTCTGGTGTTATGAGGTACACCACGGGCGGGCAAGACTTGTACTGAGCGGTTAGTGAGCTTGTACTGAGCCTGTCCTGAGCCTGTCCTGAGCCTGTCCTGAGCCTGTCCTGAGCCTGTCCTGAGCCTGTCCTGAGCCTGTCCTGAGCCTGTCCTGAGCCTGTCCTGAGCGGTGTCGAAGGGCGGTGTCGAAGGGCGGTGTCGAAGGGCGGTGTCGAAGGGCGGTGTCGAAGGGCGGTGTCGAAGGGCGGTGTCGAAGTGCGCAGTCGAACTATGTCGAAGTATGCCCACCCCACAAGAGTTTTAAGCTGTTATGCCTTTAACTTGAATAATTAATACAAGCAAGATGCTTGTGCTACTGTAACTTCAGGTTTTTTAATTATACAGTTTAGCTGCACATCAGCTTATTATAGTAAAAACGGATGATTACTAGACTTTTGCCCAGGCAAAAATCTTTGTATAGCAATACTCTTAGCGATTTAAATAGTAAGGCTGTAACCCGTTTTTAGTATATCAAAATTTGTACCTCATAGCAATGTAATCTGCTGTATATCCCACATTCCGAACTTCGCTTTGTAATACATGAAGATTACGAAAATTACGGTTAATGGTGGTTGAATAGCGATCTCCGAATGGCTATAATTAATACGTTTAAATATTGAATAATATCAACATTTTTTGTAAAATTTATTGAAGTATTAACGTATGATATTTTGAAGTGCGAAAAGTCGGTTATATTCGGTTATATATTGATTGTGGGACGGGCTTCTAGCCTGTCCTAGTAAACAATACTATTTGATATTGATTTCATCCCATTTACTGAAAAATTATATGACGTTTCTAATTTGTGATAGTACGAGTGAAAGAATTACTTTGTTAAATGAAATAGCTGCTAGTGGAGAAGCTAAAGTTTGGCGAACTAATCATCATGGTTATTTAGCTAAAATTTACCATTCACCAACACCTGAAAGAATGGAAAAATTAGCGGCAATGATAGCGCACGCACCAAAAGAGCCAAATTCCCATCTTAATCATATTTCTTTTGCTTGGCCTAATTCATCATTAAAAGATGATAAAGGTGATTATGTAGGTTTTTTAATGCCAGAAGTTAAAGGTGGAAAAGAGCTTATTAATATTTATAACCCCCAGCTTCGTAAGAGCTTAAAGCTTGAGATTGATTGGCGTTTTCTACACACTACGGCTTTAAATATTGCTTCAATTATTGCAGCATTACATGAAGCTGGTTATGTATTAGGTGATATTAAACCACAAAACATTTTAGTTAATAATCGTGCTTTACCTTCAATTATTGACACAGATTCTTTTCAGGTGAAAAATCCTAAAAATGGTAAAGTTTATCGTTGTTTAGTTGGTTCAGAAGGATATACACCACCGGAATTAATTGGTGAAGATTTTTCTAGGATTGAACAAACGGAAATACATGATAGATTTCGATTAGCAGTAATTATTTATCAATTGTTATTTGGTGGTAATAGTCCTTTTCAGGGAATATGGACAGGTGGGGGAGAAACTCCAGAAGTTAATGAACTTATTAAGCATGGTATATGGTTGTATTCTCAAAATAGTTTGATTGAGCATGTAGAGAGAACAATTCCTATGATAATTGTTCATCCTGCAATTCGGGAATGTTTTCTGAGATGTTTTAATGATGGGTATAAAAATCCTCATTTACGTCCGACTGCTAAGGAGTGGTTAGAGGTTTTAAGAATAGGAAATGATAACTTAACTGTATGTGATAGGGTAGATAGTCATTTTTATAGTAGAACTTATGGTAGTTGTTATTGGTGCGATCGCTCTACAAAGTTGGGTGTTGATATTTTTGCTGGTGTTGTTAAGGTAAAACCATCTCTTATTGTGGAATCACCCCTACAAACCCTCACTGGTCATTCTAACTTGGTTACGTCAGTAGCATACAGCCCTGATGGTAAAACTCTGGCTAGTGGGGGTGACAAGACTATCAAACTGTGGGCTGTAAAAACGGGAAACCTCCTACAAACCTTCACTGGTCATTCTAACTTGGTTACGTCAGTAGCATACAGCCCTGATGGTAAAACTCTGGCTAGTGGGGGTGACAAGACTATCAAACTGTGGGCTGTAAAAACGGGAAACCTCCTACAAACCTTCACTGGTCATTCTAACTTGGTTACGTCAGTAGCATACAGCCCTGATGGTAAAACTCTGGCTAGTGGGGGTGACAAGACTATCAAACTGTGGGCTGTAAAAACGGGAAACCTCCTACAAACCTTCACTGGTCATTCTTACTGGGTTGGGTCAGTAGCATACAGCCCTGATGGTCAAACTCTTGCTAGTGCAAGTAATGACAACACTATCAAACTGTGGGCTGTAAAAACGGGAAACCTCCTACAAACCTTCACTGGTCATTCTTACTGGGTTGGGTCAGTAGCATACAGCCCTGATGGTCAAACTCTTGCTAGTGCAAGTAATGACAACACTATCAAATTGTGGGATGTAAAAACGGGAAACCTCCTACACACCTTCGTTGGTCACTCTAACTCGGTTTGGTCAGTAGCATACAGCCCTGATGGTCAAACCCTTGCTAGTGGAAGTCGTGACAACACTATCAAACTGTGGGAAGTAAAAACGGGAAACCTCCTACAAATCTTCACTGGTCATTTTCACTGGGTTACGTCAGTAGCATATAGCCCTGATGGTAAAACTCTTGCTAGTGCAAGTAATGACACGACTATTAAACTGTGGGAAGTAAAAACGGGAAACCTCCTACAAATCTTCACTGGTCATTCTCACTGGGTTACGTCAGTAGCATATAGCCCTGATGGTCAAACTCTTGCTAGTGGGAGTGGTGACAAGACTATCAAGATTTGGCGGTTAAAGTAGTCATTGATAGGATTTTATTAGCAATGATCTATTTTATCATCCTGTAAATCCTAAAATTCTGGACATCCTGATTCAGACAATTTTACTAACATATTTCCTCACCATAAATCTATGAATCATAAAGTTTTTTATCTTAACGGTAAAAAAATCAATAACAAACAAACATTTTTAAAACAAGCTGCTGAAGCAATGGAATTTCCTGCATACTTCGGCCATAACTGGGATGGTTTTGATGAATGTATTACCGATTTAACATGGTGTCCGGCTCAAAGATATGTCATATCATAAGATCATGCTGATATCTTTGCTCAAGCTAAACCGACCCAATAACAAATAGCATTAGATATTTTAAATTCAGCCCAGGAATACTGGGAAGGTAATAATATTTTTTTAAAATTTTTAACTATTAAAAAATAGCTTGTCTGAATCAGGATAACCAGGATTTGAGGATGTACAGGATTGTTATTTATAGATTATCTGTGAATAATAAAGATATATTCTCTTGTCTGAATCAGGATAACCAGGATTTGAGGATGTACAGGATTGCAGTTTATAGATTGTCTGTAAATATTTAATGATGATAAATTTTGATGCAGATAAAAAATATAATTCCTATTATTCAAAGAAAACCATAAGTGGTCAAAAACATCCTGTTAATCCTTAAATCCTGGTTATCCTGATTCAGACAAAATCATCATCCTGAAAATCCTTAAATCCTGGATATCCTGATTCAGACAAAAAATATCTTACCTTATGACTAACAATGATATTCGCAGTCAACTAACTGATATAGCTGAACAATTTCATATTTTTGAATGTACTGCTTGTGCTGATGCTTTGCGTCAATTTCTAAATCATCAAAAAATACCTGGTAAAGAAATTAACTTGTTTACAGGAAGTACAGAAGATCCTTTCTGTAATATTTATCATGAAATTCTACAACAAAATATCTCCATTAATGGTAGACATTATGCTATTGCAGTAGAAATTGATGGACAAGAACTAATTTTTGATAACATTCACCCCGAAGGCATTTCTAGGGTAAACTGGATAAATAACTTTTATTGTGTTATCCAAGACTTAGGTGGGGAATTTCAAATTACTGAAACAGAATTTTAACCAGAGGAATATTATGTTAGATTTATACGATTTAATCCGCAACATCCAAAAACGTCCAGCAATGTATTTAGGACGTTCAACTATATCTAACCTGCGTACATTTATAGCTGGTTACAGTTTTGCACGTCGTCAAATGCAAATACCGCAAACTACACAAGAACAGGAATTTTCAAATTTTCAAACTTGGATAAAACAAAAATATAATGTTGCTTATAATCAAACGTGGGATCAGATTATTCTCTTTTTCTCTAAAGATGAAAACTCTGCTTTTGAAGAATTTTTTAACTTGTTTGATGAGTTTATAAACAATGATTCTCTGTCTCAATCACAAGATAGTATAAAAGTCAGTTCAAGAAAATAGTCTGAATCAGGATAACCAGGATTTGAGGATGTACAGGATTGTTATTTTTAGATTGTCTGTGAAGATTGAATAATTATAAATTCTGATTCAGATAAAAGATATATTCCCTATCATTATCATTAACAAAAAACCCTAAATAAATGGTCAAAACCATCCTGCAAATCCTTTAATCCTGGATATCCTGATTCAGACATTATTAACTAATACTCCAATCTTCTAAATGCAAATTTGGCACTTTTTCAAAATCCTTCCAATTACGAGTAACTAAAATCCCATCGACTGATAAAGTAATTGCAGCAATGCGTAAATCTTGAGTACCAACGCGGATTTTTTGCTTAACTAATTCAGTGTAAATATTACCCGCAGCTTCGGTAAATTGTAGGACATTTAGACTATTTATGTCTTCTAATGTATCCTCTAACCTAGCATAAGCTAAAACTAATTCATTTGCTGATTCGCACCTGTTAATAATATTCAGTCTTCCCCGTAGTTGTTCTGTAGCGGTGATAATAGTTATGGCAATAACTTCAGGATTAAACATGGTTAATTGCTGTCTAATCAAAAAATTACCTCGTTGTAATAAAGATAGATGATCTGTATCTAATATTCTTAAATTATTCACTTCTTTATTAACCTTTATTCATTAATTGCATCTAATTGACGACGATATTCTTCTATATATTCCAACATTTGATCAAATTGCGGATCATCCTTATATTTACCCGCTATTTTCATCCAAGGATTTTCTGTTTTTGGTGCTGCAATTTCTAAAGTCACGATCTTAGCATTTCCTAAACGAGCTTGCAGAATTTTATCTAATGCTTCTATTGCTTCCGTTTCTGTATTTCCTACACCTTGACATTCTGGTAAACTCAATAATGTCGCTTTCACAGTTCCATCTGTTTGATTTTCTATCAATAGATCATAAGTTGATTTAGGTGCAATTTTCAGTGAAGATTGAGACGCAGATTGTTTAATGTCTAAAATCATAATTCTGTCACCTTTTTCTTGGTAAGATAATTATAGCAGAGATTACATAATATATAGCAATAAATCATTTTTAGTTATAATTGGTGCTTTGATTTGATGATGATGACAAAATCACCATCCTGTAAATCCTTTAATCCTGGATATCCTGATTCAGACAAAATCATCATCCTGTAGTTTATGGATATTTCAATATTTGTTGTTAAAATAGAGCAGTTTCCGTTATTATGACGTACAGATGTTAATGATAAAACTCTTGTAGTGCGGGTATACTTCAATAAGCTCAGTAAAAGTCTTGCCCGCTAATAGTTTCTAAATGAAGAAACGAGTATAAATTTAGCTTTGTTATTTGCGACAGTTCAACCACTTTCTAAACCTGAAAGAATTGCTAATATTGCCCAAGGAATAAAATCCATGAGTTATGAAGAATCCCATTATTGGTTTGCTAAGATTAGTCATGGGAAGCGTAGTCAGGCATTAAAAGCAATTAGGATATTAAGCTGTTACACAGCTAAATTGTATAATCCTAATATTCTGAACTCTTGTTTAACAGGCAAGATGCCTGTTCCACTTATACAAATTAAATGCACAACAGCTTATTAGGAGACTGAGGTTTGTTGACTGATGACTGTTGATTTTGTTTTGAAAGGTAATAAACATGGCTTACAGTGATTTTAAATTAAGTGAAATTATCCAGAAATTTGGGTTGACACTAAATGAAGTATCAGCGTTATTTGCAGATACAATGGAAGAAGAACCCAGTGATTTACTAACAACAATTCTCAAAGAGAATGTTGATTTAGCTGTTTCCATTAACACTGAAAAAGCCCGTTCTGAAATGATAATTAGCCCAATTTTACTAGAATTAAGAAGAAAGTTAAATAATCAAATCAGTCTATTTTCAGGGGTAGATTTTAATGTTGATAATCAACAAGGTTTAAATGGTTTTTGTGATTTCCTAATTTCTCTTTCTAAAGAACAGCTTTTTGTTCGCGCACCTGTAATTATATTGGTAGAAACCAAAAATGAAAACTTGAAATCAGGTTTGGCTCAATGTATAGCAGAAATGATTGCGGCTCAGTTATTTAATGAGAAAAACGAAAATAATATTAGGACTATTTATGGTGCTGTAACTATTGGTACTATTTGGCAATTTTTGAAGTTAGAAGATAAACTTGTTTCCATTGATTTAAGTGAATATTATATCAAGGATGTGAAAAAGATTTTAGGAATTTTAATCAGTGCAATTAAGCAGGAATAATTTTTAATGTAGTGCGGGCATCTTGCCTGCAATTTGAAAATAAAAATCTTCCTGCCTACGGTATCTACCACATTTCACCCCATTCAATTGATATCCTTGAACTCCTGAATCATTGAAATCCTTAATCTGGAAACACTTTTTCAGGAAAGCCTATTTAGACCTATCATACCAAAAATACTCATAACTTAATCCTTGTTTTTAAATTTAAATTCATCTAAACAAATAAAATCTTATTTACATTAATAATCCCAAAAACATGAAAAAAATCTAAAAAAAATCTAAAATAGAGATAAATCAGCTACAAAATATGCTGCAAGCGAATGTAACATATAGATACAAAACTTCAACATTCCACAGCCTGTCCACAGTAGGTACTTATGCCAACAGGCAGATTTAGATTACAGAATTGACATACTTCTTAATAAATCAGCAGCGTTACCGCAAAACGTTCTAATCTAAAAACTGAACTGGGTTAATTTACTGGCAGTTTGACTGGCGTACTATACATAAATACACCAATATGTCAAGCCAAAAAGCAACCCAGACTTAACACATAAGCTTATTTATAGGAGTTTTAGAAATCCAATGAGTGTTAAGGCAAGTGGTGGAAGCTCAGTTGCGCGTCCGCAACTATATCAAACCTTACCTGTAGCGACCATTTCCCAAGCAGAACAACAAGACCGCTTTTTGGGAAGAGGTGAACTAAGCGAACTGGGAAGCTATTTTGCTTCTGGTGCAAAACGTTTAGAAATCGCCCAGATCCTCACCGAAAATTCTGAGATCATTGTTTCTCGTGCGGCTAACCGGATCTTCGTTGGTGGTTCACCAATGGCTTTCTTAGAAAAGCCCCAAGAACCGGAAATGGCAATGGTGGGCGCTGGTGCTAGTGTGCAAGAAGGCATGAAACTAGGAACAGTCACCTACGTTGAAAGTCGTGGTGGCTTCTTTGAAAACCTCCGTTCCATCTTCAACACTTCCGCAGGTGGTCCCACACCTCCTGGTTTTAGACCCATTAACGTTGCTCGTTATGGTCCTGGCAATATGTCCAAGAGCTTACGGGACTTGTCCTGGTTCTTGCGCTATGCTACTTATGCCATTGTTGCCGGCGACCCCAACATCATCTCTGTAAATACCAGAGGTTTGCGGGAAATCATTGAAAATGCTTGTTCTGGTGAAGCTACCATCGTGGCTTTACAAGAAATTAAAACTGCTTCTTTGTCATTTTTCCGCAAAGATCCTGAAGCAACAGAAATCGTGACTCAGTACATGGATGTGTTGCTGACTGAGTTCAAAGCACCTACACCATCCACAAAAGTCCGTCAACGTCCTTCTGGGGATCAACAAGGTTTACAACTACCTCAAATTTACTTCAACGCCGCAGAACGCCGTCCCAAGTACGCTATGAAGCCTGGTTTGTCTTCTAGCGAAAAAACTGAAGTAGTCAAAGCTGCTTACCGCCAAGTATTTGAGCGCGATATTACCCGTGCTTACAGCTTATCCATCTCTGACTTAGAATCCAAAGTTAAAAATGGCGATATCTCCATGAAGGAGTTTATCCGCCGTTTAGCTAAATCTCCCCTTTACCAAAAACAGTTTTATCAACCCTTTATTAACAGCCGGGTAATAGAACTGGCTTTCCGTCACATTTTGGGACGTGGACCAAGCAGCCGGGAAGAAGTGCAAAAATACTTTGCAATTATTTCTAACGGTGGTTTACCCGCTTTAGTGGATGCTTTGGTAGACTCCAAAGAATACGCAGATTACTTTGGGGAAGAAACCGTTCCCTACATTCGGGGTCTGGGTCAAGAAGCTCAAGAGTGTCGCAACTGGGGACCACAGCAAGACCTGTTTAAGTACAGTGCGCCTTTCCGCAAAGTACCTCAGTTTATTACCACCTTTGCAGCTTACGAACAACCATTACCTGATCAACATCCCTACGGTGCTGGTAATGATCCGCTAGAAATTCAATTTGGGGCGATTTTCCCGAAAGAAACCCGCAACCCCAGCAGCAGTCCTGCACCTTTTGGTAAAGATACCCGTCGGATCTTGATTCACCAAGGACCTGGTATCAATAACCAACTCAGTAACCCCGGTGCGCGTGGTGTTGCTCCTGGTGCTTTGGGCGCGAAAGTGTTCAAATTAGACCAGTTACCCGGTACTATGAGCAGAAATGCTGGTAAGGGTACAAGTGTTAAATTCTCTGAAAGTTCTACCCAAGCAGTAATTAAGGCTTGTTACTTACAAGTATTCGGTCGTGATGTTTACGAAGGTCAACGGCTGAAAGTTGCAGAAATCAAACTGGAAAACGGCGAAATCACCGTCCGCGAGTTTGTGCGGATGTTGGCGAAGTCCGATTTATTCCGCAAGATGTACTGGACATCTTTGTATGTTTGTAAAGCGATTGAATACATTCACCGTCGCTTGTTAGGTCGTCCTACCTACGGTCGTCAAGAAAACAACAAGTATTTTGATATTGCTTCCAAAAAAGGCTTCTATGCTGTTGTTGATGCCATCCTTGACACTGTAGAGTACAGTGAAGCTTTCGGTGAAGATACTGTTCCTTATGAGCGTTATTTAACACCTGCTGGTGTTTCCTTGCGTCAACTGCGTGTGGGAACTATCCGTGAAGATATCAACAAAGTTGAGAAGGAAGAAACTCCTCGCTTTGTGGAGTTGGGTGAAGTTAAGGAAATGCGGACCCAACCAGATATTGACTTCCGTATTAACCAAGGTGTTACCAAGCAGCGTGAGCAAACCAAGGTCTTTAAACTGATCGCTGGTACTGGTGATAAAGTAGCGGTAAAAACTTTGATTGGTGCTGCTTACCGTCAAATTTTCGAGCGTGATATTCCTCCTTATGTTGCTGGTAACGAGTTTACTGATTTAGAAAGTAAGCTGGGTAACGGAGAAATCACCGTTAAGGAATTTATTGAAGGTTTAGGTTGTTCTAGCCTGTACGTTAAGGAATTTTATACACCCTATCCCAACACTAAAGTGATTGAGATGGGTACTAAGCATTTCTTAGGCCGTGCGCCAATGGATCAAGCTGAAATCCGCAAGTATAACCAAATCTTGGCTACTCAAGGTATCAAAGCCTTTATCGGTGCAATGGTGAATAGTGCTGAGTATGTTCAAGCTTTTGGTGAAGATACTGTTCCTTACCGTCGCTTCCCAACTTTACCTGCGGCTAACTTCCCCAATACTGAGAAGCTTTACAACCAGCTAACCAAGCAAAATGATGATTTGGTTGTACCTAGCTTTGAGACTGTGAAGCCTCGGATCAAGACTGAGAATACGCCAATGTTAGCGAATGCGATCGCAGATTTGGCGGCTCAAGCTAGACAAATGGACAAGACCAAACCCTTGTTCATTGAGTTAGGTCGTTCTTTCAACGATGGTCGTGGTCAGTCGGTAGAAGTTGGTGTTGGTACAAGTCGCCGCAAACCAACCCGTATTTTCCGCGCTACCACTGGTACAAATTCAACTGAAACCAATCAGGTAATTAACGCTATTTATGTTCAGGTGATGGACGTATTTAGCGGGCAAATTCCTGACTATTTACGCCGCAGTGATTTAGATAGCAAACTGCGTAATGGTGAAATTACCGTGCGTGAATTTGTCCTAGAGTTGGCAAGTTCAGAAATTTACCGTAAGCGTTTCTACACACCCTATCCCAACACCAAAGTGATTGAATTTTTATTCCGTCACATTTTGGGACGCGCACCCGCAACCCAAGGCGAAATCCGCCAATATAACAAACTATTGGCTGATAGCGGTTTAAGGGCGGCTGTAGAAACAATGGTGAATAGCCCAGAATACGCTCGTTACTTCGGTGAAGATGTTGTACCTTACAACCGCTTCCCCTCCTTACCTGCGGGTAACTACTTGGGTAGTGTTAAGGCTGATGCTGACCTGGTAAAACAATCTTGGTCTAGCTTGTCTCCTTCTGTTTTAACCGGTCGCGGTGGTAGATAGGTGACTGGGGACTGGTGACTGGGGACTGGGGACTGGGGACTGGTGACAGTGAAGAAAGCAGGGGAAGCAGGGGAAGCAGGGGAAGCAGGGGGAGAATATTAACTTCTGACTTCTGACTCCTGACTCCTGACTCCTGACTTCTGACTCCTGACTTCTGACTCCTGACTCCTGACTCCTGACTCCTGACTCCTGACTCCTATTCCCATTTCTGAAAGAAAATATTACAAAGTATTAAGAGCAGTAATAAATGCTCAACATAATGCCGGAGAATATTTTGCGGAAGGATAATTAAGTTTTTCAACTTATGTACTTTTGTTGAGTAAATGTGACTCACTTTGTACTAAGATGCAAAACAGTTATCAATCAAATCAAAGTCTTACCAGTTTAAAAACTGGTGTCATTAGTTTTGGAGGAATCCATTAATGAGTATCGTCACGAAGTCCATCGTGAATGCTGATGCAGAAGCTCGCTACCTCAGCCCTGGTGAATTAGATCGCATTAAGAGCTTTGTTTCTGGTGGCGCACAACGTCTCCGCATCGCTCAAGTATTGACCGACAACCGCGAGCGCATCGTTAAGCAAGCTGGCGATCAATTGTTCCAAAAGCGTCCTGATGTTGTTTCTCCCGGTGGTAACGCTTACGGTAAAGAAATGACAGCTACCTGTCTTCGTGACTTAGACTACTACTTGCGTCTTGTAACCTACGGAATCGTTTCTGGCGATGTCACCCCCATCGAAGAAATCGGTATCGTTGGTGTACGTGAAATGTACAAGTCCTTGGGTACTCCCATTGACGCTGTTGCTGGTGGCGTTGCTGCTATGAAAGCTGTTGCTTCTACCTTGTTGTCTGCTGAAGACGCATCTGAAGCTGGCGCTTACTTCGACTACGTTGTTGGTGCAATGTCATAGGTTACAGCTAATTAACTGCTGAAACTGAAAACTGTTGCAATCAATCTGGAAATAAGGAAATAACAACAATGCAAGACGCAATTACCTCTGTAATTAATTCCTCTGACGTTCAAGGTAAATACCTTGATACCGCTGCTTTAGAAAAGCTCAAAGGTTACTTCGCTACTGGTGAACTGCGCGTTCGTGCAGCTACAACCATCAGTGCTAACGCTGCTGCGATCGTTAAAGAAGCTGTAGCTAAATCCTTGTTGTACTCTGATATCACCCGTCCCGGTGGTAATATGTACACCACTCGTCGTTACGCAGCTTGTATCCGTGACTTGGATTACTACTTGCGTTATTCTACCTACGCTATGTTGGCTGGAGATCCTTCCATCCTCGACGAGCGTGTATTAAACGGCTTGAAAGAAACCTACAACTCCTTGGGTGTACCCGTAGGCGCTACCGTTCAAGCTATCCAAGCTATGAAAGAAGTAACTGCAAGCTTGGTTGGTCCTGACGCTGGTAAAGAAATGGGCGTTTACTTCGACTATATCTCCTCTGGCTTGAGCTAGGAGTAAGTTTGCACTTATAATTTAGGTGCGGCTTGATTAAGGTCTGGAAATCAACCATGAGTTCTAGGTCGTTCTATTGCTTACTAAACATGAGTATTAGCGGTCTAGTGTTGATGTTTGATTTCCAGGCTTTGAAATGTAAGGAGTAAGGAGTCAGGAGTCAGGAGTCAGAATAATTAATATTTATTTATTTATTTTGGCTTGGTAGATTGATATGTGACAACTGACGGCTAAATCATTTAAATCCTTACAGATAAATTAAAGATTTGTACTCAAGATTTTTGAGATAAAAAAGTTTTTCCAAACAAACACGGAGTTTAGAAAAAAATGGCTCGTTTATTTAAAGTAACTGCTTGTGTTCCTAGCTTAACTCGCACTCGCACCCAACGCGAATTACAAAATACTTACTTCACTAAGTTAGTTCCTTATGAAAACTGGTTCCGTGAACAACAACGGATTCAAAAAATGGGCGGTAAGATTGTTAAAGTGGAATTAGCAACTGGTAAGCAAGGTACAAATACTGGTTTGGCGTAATTTCTATACATACATCAGAGATTATTTTGGTAGATTTTTTAGGGGTCAGTGATGACCTCTTTTTTTTATTGATAGCAGGGAATAGGGATGTCTGATAGCGTAGCGTAGCCATATCAGGATGTCCAGGATTAAAGGATGAACAGGATGAAAATTTATGAGAACTATTGAGCTTTCCCAAGCTACATTAACAATATCCGAATTATTAGAATTAGCGGAAAATGATACTGTAATTATTAAGAAAGCTGATGGGAGTTTGTTTTGTGTGTGGTTGATGATTTTGCTGCTGAAGTTCAAGCACTGCAAGAAAATCAGGAATTTATGGACTTTTTAGCCCGACGTTCTCAATCTGATAAACGAGTATCTTTAGAGGAAGCGCGTAAACGTTTGGGTATTTGGTAATTAAGATGCAATTTGCAATATGTTGGGTTCAGGGATAGATTCACCTTCTGCTTCCCAAGCTTCTAGGTACATTTCAATTACTTCTTCTCCATTTTTAATTGCTTCTTCACGAGTTTTTCCGTGAGTACAAGGCATGATTACAAGATGACTAAATTCGGGAATTGTAACTAGGAAAAGTTGGTCTTCCTCTGACCATTGAATAATCATACTGTATTGACTCATTAATTTTGCTCCTCTCCTAATTCTTCCAGTTCAGTTAATAATTTTGCTAATTGCTTTTCTAGATAAAGTGGAACATCATCTCCATCTTTACCTGGAATTGTTAATGTTTTCCTCAGTAAAGGATGTTTCCATCTTTCATGACTGCCTTTCCCACGCTTTGGTAGATACACAAACCCTTTACGTGCAATCTCGGCTTTTAACTCCCGAATTTTTCTGGGCATTTATTCTAGATATTTATTTATTCTTGGTCTTAACTTTAATAAGCTAACATCATTTCGGCAATATCTACCTCAGAAAATCTCATTAATTTTCCCACTTGTTTAATGTACATTTTTTCCGTTATGTGAAAATCTCCATCACGCTTTGCAAGTGCGATCAAATCAATTAATAAACCTAAAGCATCATCGGGATATTTAGCTATTATTGAATAATCTACCTCTATTCTCTGAGCAGATAATAAATTTTTGATTTCCTGAATTTCTGCCGATGTTAAATTAGCATTGGTAATAATTGTCTTGAGATATTCTTTTTCTTCAGGTTCAATACTACCATCAACTTTCATTAAATTAATCAGGGTTTTAATCTTTAATAATTCTAGTCTTTATCCTGTTATAGTATTTACTTCTAGGTCAAAAACTGATTACAGATATAACCGATGTATTGAATACAACCTTTTCCCGGTTGTATCTTACATATTTATTTCTTCAGTACAATTTTACAGTATAATTTTATTCATAACACCAAATCAGCAAAAGATATGCAGGGACAAGTAGAGTTTTTAAGCAACTGGGTTTATTAATTATCCCATCTGTTATAGTCAATTATCCATTCTATTGTGAGCGATCGCCGATACAATCAAAACTCCCATTCAATCACACCAAGAATGGCAGCAGCAATTTCTAACATTGTAACGTTAGACACATTACCCAATTTGCAAATGAATCTTTGTAAATCTACACCCCTCTGTTGAGTTCAATCCTGCGTAAGTCCTAATTATTTTAGACTAAATGAAACCTTAAAACCTACAATAGCTTATGTTGCTATTCCTGTAACTTGTGAATTTACGCCAATTCATCCCTATTTTTGATAATTCCGTTGCCAGTTGGGCTTTGGAAGCGCGTTTATTGCGCTGGTTAACCTTTCTGTGGCTGTTTGTTGGTTTAGTTGTACTTTTTTCTGCATCCTATCCCGTAGCTGATGTACGTCAGGATGATGGAATGTATTATTTTAAGCGTCAAATAATTTGGGTATTAGTCTCACTAATACTATTTAACGTTATTGTGAATCTGCCTTTACGGAAAATTTTGGCAGTGTCTCATTGGTTTTTATTCCTGTTTTTGTTGTTAATTTTCGTCACTCTTATTCCCGGAGTGGGAAAAAAAGCATTTGACGCAGCACGATGGATAGCGATCGGTCCTATTCCCCTGCAACCATCAGAATTGATTAAACCGTTTTTAGTATTGCAAGGTGCGAAGCTGTTTGGCCATTGGGAAAGATTAACGTGGGAAATTCGTTTTTCCTGGTTAGGTGTGTTCTGTCTGGTGCTATTAGGTATTTTAGCTCAACCAAACCTCAGTACAACTGCACTTTGTGGCATCACAGTTTGGTTAATTGCCCTAGCTGGTGGAATACCATACAAATACTTAGGAGGAACAGCTATTGGTGGATTTTTATTAGCCCTATTAAGTATTACTATCAAAGAATATCAACGCCGAAGGGTGATGTCTTTCATCAACCCTTGGGCTGATCCTACCGGAGATGGTTATCAGTTGGTACAAAGTTTATTAGCAGTAGGTACAGGGAAAACTTGGGGTGTGGGTTTTGGACTTTCTCAACAAAAGCTTTTTTATCTCCCCATTCAAGATACTGATTTTATCTTTGCCATCTTTGCTGAAGAATTTGGTTTTGTGGGTAGTATGCTATTTTTGTTACTTTTAGCTGTCTTCGCTACCTTAGGATTAATTGTAGCCATGAAAGCAAAAAGTTCTATCCATCGGCTGGTGGCAATAGGTATTACTGTGGTGATGATTGGACAATCATTATTACATATTGGTGTGGCTACGGGGGCGATACCAACAACGGGTTTACCATTGCCAATGTTTAGTTATGGTGGTAATTCTATGATTGCTAGTTTGGTGGCTTCTGGATTATTAATTCGTGTTGCTAGAGAAAGCAGTGAAGCTGAGGTTTTGCCTTTACCAATTAATACACCAGAAACTAGACGTAGAAAAAGAATTTAGATTTTTCTTGGTGGGTAATTCCCACCTGATTATTAATAGATAAAAGTAGAGTCAATGAAACAAGATATTTTTGATATTCTTGTAATTAATACAAAATTTGGCACAAAATTTGGCAAATAGGTATATATACTAGTAGTTATTGGGAAAACTTAACTATAAAATGTTACGCAAAACAAGATATTTTAACTTTTCTTCAGCAAAAATGTCAAAAAAGTTAAATTTTGGTTAACACTGAAAAAAGTGTACCGATGTGCGGTATTTAAAAATAAGGATAATAAAAAGTTGTGCATCGCACATTTTCGCACATTGGTAGAACTCAAGATAATACAATGCAAACAATTCCCAGGCTGAATAACTTAGCATCTAATCAAATACCCAAGCTAGATCATTGTAGTACCCAAAACCTACTTAACTATTTTGAAAATTCTTGGGAACTAGAAGCAACCCTACTCAAAAGCATAAATAGCACAGATACATTTTACCGCAGTCCTGATCCTTTAAGAAACAAATTAATCTTTTATCTGGGACATTCCGCAGTTTTTTACATCAACAAATTAATTCGGGTTGGTTTATTAGAAAATCGCATTCATCCCCAATTTGAAATTTTGTTTGAAATTGGTGTTGATCCAGAAACACCAGATGAACTAGAAGCAGCAACAAAAGATATAGTTTGGCCTGATATAGATCAAGTTTGGCAATATCGAGAAAAAGCCAAAACCGCAATTACAAACATTATCAAAAATACCCCTTTAAATCTGCCCATTGATCAACAACATCCTTTATGGGCTTTATTAATGGCAATTGAACACAGTCGTATCCATTTTGAAACTTCATCCATGTTACTGCGTCAATTACCTGTTGATCAATTAAAACGCCCCCAAGGTTGGAATTATGCGCCGACAAATGGGAAAATTCCTGAAAATAAAATGATCGAAATTCCCGGTGGCGTGGTAAAATTAGGTAAAAAAGCAAATGATTTAACTTTCGCTTGGGACAGTGAATATGGTAGTTTAGAAATTGGAGTTGAACCGTTTTTAGCCAGTCAAAATTTAATCACAAATGGGGAATTTTTAGAATTTGTTCAAGCTGGTGGTTATGATAATTTAGAATATTGGATGCTGGAAGCTAGGGATTGGAAGAAACTCTATAATGTGCAACATCCAAAATTTTGGATACCAGATTTTATGGACAACAATAATGGTAAATACCGCTATCGTACCACATTTGATGAAATAGATTTACCATTAGACTGGCCTGTAGAAGTCAATTATTATGAAGCAATGGCTTACTGTCAATGGAAAGGTGAAGGTACTCGTTTAATGACAGAAGCAGAATGGAATCAAGCTTTACAATTTTCCGAGGGTGAGGGTTTAGAAAGTGACTATAATCTCAATTTACAATATGTTTCACCTTCACCAGTAGGAATGTTTTCCAAAAATAAGAAATCAGGAATTTCTGATCTACGTGGTAACGTTTGGGAATGGTTATCTAGTACATTTTACCCCTTACCAGGATTTCAAACCCATTATCTTTATGAAGATCAATCTGCACCATTTTTTGATAATAGACATCAAATGATGTTAGGTGGTTCTTGGGCAACTAATGGTACTATGGCTTTACCATGTTATCGAAATTGGTTTCGTCCTTTTTTCTATCAGCACGTTGGTTTTAGAATTGCTGAAAGTTTGAATTAGTTGACAGGTGACAGGTGACAGGTGACAGTTTTAAATTTCTGAAAACCAAAATTGTAAACAGTTAATTCCCAGGATATTTACTATGATTGCAGAAAGATTAAACCCACAAATTTTAACCGTTTTAGATCATCATTATCAAGAGTTAGCTATTGATGGTAAAGATGTGATTGAGGGATTAAGTAAAAAACATAAAACTTTATCACCAAAATACTTTTATGATGATCGTGGTTCTTTGTTGTTTGAAGAAATTTGTGATTTACCTGAATATTATCCTACTCGTACAGAAGCAGCTATTTTACAACAATATGCTGATGAAATTGCGGCAATTACAAATTGTTGTGAGTTGATAGAGTTAGGAAGTGGGAGTTCTACAAAAACTCAACTTTTATTAGACGCTTATCAAAAAATAGCTGATAATTGTCGTTATCTTCCTATTGATGTCAGTGGGGGTATTCTCAAAACCAGTGTTTTACAGTTACAAGAGAAATACCCTGATATTGCAATTCACGGTTTATTAGGAACTTATGATCAAGCTTTGGTGCATTTAGAAAGCAATTATTTACAGTCACGGATGTTGTTCTTTCTGGGAAGTTCACTAGGGAATTTTAACTCAGAAGAATGCGATGGTTTTTTAAATCAAATTTCCAAAACCTTACAAACAGGTGACTACTTTTTACTTGGAATTGATTTACAAAAACCCAAGGATATTTTAGAAGCTGCTTATAACGATAGTCAAGGTGTGACTGCTGCTTTTAATTTGAATATGCTTTCTCATTTAAATTGGCGTTTTCAAGGTGATTTTGATATTAGTTTGTTTAAACACCAAGCAATTTACAATGAGGTAGAAAATCAAATTGAAATGTATCTACATTGTCAAAAAAGCCATTGGGTTACTTTGGAAGCATTAGATTTAAAAGTATTTTTTGAAGGAGGAGAAAGCATACTTACAGAAATTTCTTGCAAGTTTAATTTAACAAAGATGTCACAACAACTAGAAAGCAAAGGATTAAAAACTATCAAAACTTGGACAGATGAAAAGGGATGGTTTGGATTGATTTTGTGTCAGGTTGAATAATCAATCTTAGATTTAATAATTTTGCCAGGGTTTAGCACTGCTAAACCCAAGATTAATGTTATCATTTTGGTAGGAATGATAATAAATTACCTGAATTGAGATTTTAACTAACCATGAAACCAAATCCCATTCCCCCACAACCAGGACAAGAATCAGTTTGGGACTACCCTCGTCCAGCAATTTTACAAGACAGCAATAAACATATCAAAGTAATTTTTAATGGTATTGTTTTAGCAGACACAAATAAAGCGAAAAGAGTTTTAGAAACCAGTCATCCTCCTGGTTATTATATTCCTGCTGAAGATATTAAAACAGAATATTTAATAGCTACAGCTAGAAAAACGATATGTGAATGGAAAGGTATATGTGAATATTATGATATTTCTGTAGGAGATAAATATGTAAATAATGCAGCTTGGCGTTATATTCAACCAACTCCTAACTTTAAATCAATTCAAGAATACTTTAGTTTTTATCCTAGTTTAATGGATGCTTGTTATGTCAATGACGAATTAGTTAAACCCCAAGCTGGTGGTTTTTATGGAGGATGGATCACTGCTGATGTTGTTGGTCCATTTAAAGGCGAACCTGGTACTTGGGGATGGTAAATAAGTTTTCGTAGGTTGGGTTAAGCGATAGCGCAACCCAACAAAAACCTATTAATCTATCAATGTTGGGTTTCCTAACGTCAACCCAACCTACTTTTCTGAACAATAACTTTAATTATGAAAATATCACTTATTAAAATTGACGAATTGAAAATTCATGAACTATTGCCGAATATCTTGAACCTGCGGTATTAGATTTATTTGTACAAATGTATGTATAGTTAATCAAGTTTTCAAAAACAACTTATTTGATGATTTAGACTTACTTCCTACTTTCCGAGAAATGGTAGGTTTAAGTGAACATACACCATTTGAATGTATCGGAGAAATTGAAGAAAGTCGGTTGTATATGAAAAGATGTGTAGAAAGAGGTTTAACAGGTAAAGCTTTGGATATGTTCACTGAAGAAATTTTATCAAATTCGGGCATTAATTGGCAGGAAATAGAACAGAAATATAATTCGGTTTATAGCACAGAACACGCTATTCCTGATTGGATATTTGAGAAAATCAAGGAACAGTTGTAATTGACGATATTGGACTATGCTAATTCTTTTTTGTTGATATAATAAAATTGCGAGTTCAGTTTTAAGCATATAACTATAAGGGATGATTTCAGTCATGAACAAATCACAGCTTAATCTGATATTGCAAGAAGTTAAATGAGCTTTGCAAAATCTTTATCAAGATCAATTATCAGCGATAATACTATATGGTTCTCAAGCGAGAGAAGAAGCTAAAGAATTTTCTGATATTGATATTTTGATAGTTCTCAAATCAGAAATTAACCCCTATCACGAAATTGATAGAACCAGTCAGATAATATCTGAAATTTGCCTAAATCATGATGTGGTTATTTCCCGTCATTTTATATCTTCTGCAAAATTTGAAAAGGAAAATACTCCCTTTAATTATAATGTCAAAAAAGAGGGTATTTTTCTATGAAGAATGTATTAATATTCACTAGCAGTTGTTAAAATATGATTGTAGAGTTTGGGACTAATTCTAAATCCTGCTATATTTATTAAATCATCCACTATGGGTTTAATATTGTTAATTAATCCCCTGTGTTTAACGATTAAGAGAACTCCTAAAATTCCTGTGACTTTTAATCCTAAACGAGAAGCTACAACTCTACCCTTATAGTCATCTATAATTATTCTATCAGCTTTTATTTCCATCGCTAATGCTATTGCCTCAGCTTCACCAGGATCAATTTCTGTTTTTAATTCTGCAACTAATGTAGAATTGCTCACGGGTTGAACTTGAATCCATGCTAGGGTTTTAACTTCCTTTGTTCCTGGAACTTCATAACTTAAATTTGACATTTCGTCATAAACAGCTTGAGGGATAATAATAGTATCATAGATTTTTTCCAATATATCTATTCTCTGAATAGCTGCTAGGTTGGTAATAGGTGAAGTATTGCTGACAACAATCATAATTCACCTAATTCTTTCAATGTTCTGATATCATCCTCAAAATCTTCAACACCATAATTAATGCAAATTCCCCGACTTGCCATTTCTTTTTGAAATTGAATTAAGTGCATTCCTGCTAAATGGCGAGCTTGACCTATGCTAATTCTTTTTTGTTGATATAATAAAATTGCTAGTTCAACTTTAATATCATCCGTTGAGATTTGAGCAGATTCAAGAATTTCATCAGGTATAGTAATATTCATACTCTGCTATCTTGTTTCAAACACTTACTGATAATGGTAACACAAAATTCATATTATTTCTCATTATTTCTCATATTTTTTTAGATTTTAACCACTCCTTTACCACCTCTTCCACAGGTTGAGATTGATTATCAACTTGATAATTCATCTGCTGTATTTCTGCTGTAGAAATTTTACCCGCTAATTTATTAATAGTTTCTACTAACTCTGGATATTTTTCAAGAATTTCTTGATTGAAAACAGGTACAGCTTCATAAGGTGGAAAGTATTTTTTATCATCTGCTAAAATCACTAAATTTAAAACTGGAATTAAACCATCTGTAGAATTTGCGGCTATGAAATCAACTTGTTTTTCCTTTAAAGCTTGATACATTAAACCTAATTCCATTTGTTTAATATTAGCAAATTTTAAACCATAAGTTTTAGATAAACCAGGATAACCGTCAGCACGTTCTAAAAATTCATAACCAAAACCTGCTTGCATTTGGGGAGTATATTTAGCAATTTCTGACAGGTTTTTAACTTGCCATTTTTTTGCATCTTCAGCACGAATAAGCATCGCATAGGTATTTTCAAAACCTAAAGGTTGCATGACGGTTAAATTATATTTTTCTTGATATGCTTTTTTAGTTCTTTCATAAACAACTTGCGGATCTGTAATGGTTTTTTCTTTTAAAACTGCGGTAAACGCAGTACCTGTATATTCTACATAACCCGCTATTTTTCCAGCTTTTACTGCTTCATGGGCAATAAATGTACCACCTAAATTAAACTTTCTATCTACTTTTAAATTAGTATTGTTTTCTATTGTTTGTGCTAATATTTCACCTAAAATTACTTGTTCAGTAAAGTTTTTTGAACCAATAGTGATTGTCGCTGATGTTTGCTGAGAGTTAAATACAAATAATCCAGATATAATAAAGACAATTATTCCTAAAATCACAGCTATTTTTGGTTTACTTCCTTGTTGCTTAGTGAAGGTTTTTTCTAAAAAACCTAATCCAAAATCTGCACCTAAAGCAATTAAAGCTGCGGGTATTGCACCTGCTAAAATCAATTCATTATTAACTGTAGAAATACCCCTAAAAATAAAGATTCCCAAACCACCACCACCAATAGCAGCAGCAATAGTGGCAATTCCTACAGATATAACAGTAGCAACTCTTACACCTGCTAAAATAACTCCTAAAGCTAAAGGAATTTCTACTTGAAATAATAATTCTCTATCTGTCATTCCTATACCTATGCCCGCTTCTTTAATGGCGGGATCAATGCCATTAATACCAATATAAGTATTACGAATTATCGGTAATAAGGCGTAAAGAGTTAAGGCAACAACAGCCGGATTTTTACCGATTCCTCCTAAAAAGGGAACGGAAATTAAAAAACCAAATATGGCTAAACTGGGAATAGTTTGGATAGCGTTTGCTAAACCCAAAATGGGAGGTGCAAGTTTTGGTTTACGGGTAATAAAAATACCCAAAGGAATACCAATAGAAATGGCCACTATCATGGCTATAGCTACTAATATTAAATGTTCGCCACTGCGGAGGATAATTTCTGAAGCATATTTAAATAAAAACATGATTTTTGATTGTTATATATTTTTAATTGATGTATCTAAAGTATTAATTCAGAGTTAATAAAGCGTTTAAATTCAACCTTACTCCCCACTCCTGACTCCTTTCTTAATTAAGTTCTTCCCAATGTTTTAAAGCATTCAAACAAGATAAAAAAGCCTGTGCTTCAGGATGCTGGGATTTAATAAATTCTCTTCTCGTTCCTAAAGCAACTAAATTTCCTTCATACATTAAACCAATTCTGGAGGCTAAAAAGAAAGCTTCTTGAATATCATGGGTGACAAATATCACGGTTTTTCCTAATTGTTGTTGTAAATATTGAAACTGTTGTTGTAATTCTAAACGAGTAATAGGATCTAACGCCCCAAAAGGTTCATCCATTAATAGTATAGGTGGATCTGCGGCTAAAGCCCTAGCAACTCCTACTCTTTGACGTTGGCCTCCTGATAGTTGATGGGGATAACGTTGGGCAAATTTTGTAGGTTCTAAACCTACTAATTCTAACATTTCATGGACTCTTGTTTGAATTTTATTTGCTGACCATTTTTCTAAAGATGGTACAATTCCCACATTTTCAGCTACGGTAAAATGGGGAAATAAACCTGTTTCTTGAATAACGTAACCTATTTTTCTTCTCAGTTTAATTACATTCCATTGGGTAGTGGATTTTGATTGTACTAAAACCTGTCCTTGGGTGGGTGTCAGTAAATGATTGATTAATTTTAAAGTTGTAGTTTTACCACTGCCACTACGCCCTAATAAAATTAATGCTTCTCCTTGATAAATGCTAAGATTTAGGTTAGATAATAAGAGACGGTGATTAATTTCAAAACTGACATTTTTAAATTCAACTGCTAATTCTTTTGTTGGCGACATAAGAGTGTAATAAAACAATCAAAGGTAATCATGAATAATGGAATATTTTAAATGCAATATTTTAGGAGTCAGTAGGGGTTTAGAATTTCTAAACCCTTACAGGTATCAGGATAAATAGTCCCTACACCCTAATTATCTCTGATAACTGATAAATATCAAAATTTGATAGTTGCAGCAGTAATAGCTAAAGCAGCCCAACCAGCCATTAATGAAACTCCTCCTAATGGTGCGATCGCTCCCAGTGATTTTATACCAGAAAATGTGATAGCATACAAGCTGCCAGAAAAAATCACCACACCAATAATAAATAACCAGCCACTAGCTAACAGAGTTGTAGGTGGAGTTTCAAAGCGACTGATGAGGATAGCCACTAACAACAATGCCAGGGCATGATACATTTGATAACGTGCGCCAGTGTCGAAAATTTCCAACATTCTTTCACTGACTTTTTCCCGCAAAGCATGAGCGCCAAACGCACCAGCAGCTACAGATAAACCACCGAAAATAGCGCCTACAGTCAAAAAAATATGCGTCATTATAACCTAGCTGTAAATGAGCAAAGTGACATTAAACATCAAAGTGATATGATACCCCTCCTTCTTCATTGACTTGAAAATTAGCATTAAATTCTTTAGCTTTTTGGTCTAAATATTCTTTAGCTTCTGCGGCTGGTAACTGTGACTGCATGGCAAAACCTAACAATGTAATTCTGCCATTATTTGTTTGTAATATTTGATAAAATTGGGATTGTAACCGCTCATGATTTTGTTGAGTAATCGCTTTTTTATTTTGTCGGCTTTGCTTATATAGTCCTAATGCTAACCAACCACCTAATATCAAACTAGGAACACCAAAAATAATACCCCCTACTATAGTGTCATTATTCTCATAATCGGGATTTTGCCAATCATACTCATCTTGAGTAGGTATATTTATTGATTTTTCTGCTGTCAGTTTTTCAATTCCTGCGGTTACTGATATCGTTAAAAACATGAATCCGAGTGTAAGCAGCCAACCAGCAGCCAATTTTTCCGCCGTTTTCATAGTTTTACTTCTGAGTTAGACTTTGCTTGCGATTTTAACCTGACTTGCTTTTATGTTCCACTAATATTATCTCGTTCCCAGTCTCTCACTGGGAATGCGATGAAGAGGCTCTGCCTCTGATTTAATCGCAGCCAGAGTCTGCTAAAATTCATTCCCATACAGAGTATGGGAACGAGAAACAAGGAATTTTTACCTTGTAGCTTCTAACAAGCGGGAAAAATAGAAACGGGTTCTAGTCATGGCTTTTCTTTGTATTTTAAAGCCATTTTTCTCCAGAATTTTCACTACATCTGCTTCACGGTGTAAATAAGCACGAGTTGTTTTACTTGGTCCTGGGAAGAAAGTACCTATTTTTTTGAGGATAGACAGAAAAAAGGTTTTTGGGGCAAAACTAATCATGATGCGTGATTGTGCCAAAGAACACAGGTGAGAAATCATTTCATCTGCTTTTTCTTGGGGGTAATGAATCAGCACATCCAAACAAATAACTGTGTGATAATTGCCACTTAACGATTCTAAGTCTTGTACTGTAAAATCAGGATTAACTGTATTTTTTAAAGCTAATGCAGCCCTATCCTGTGCTTCTGAGACCATTTTGGCGGAAATATCACTGGCGTAAACTTTAGCACCTTCAGTAGCCAGGGGAATACTGAGACTACCAACACCACACCCAGCATCGCAGATGGTTAACTGGGATAAATTGTTATCATCTTTTAACCAGCCGATGACGGTATCTACGGTTTGTTGATGTCCAGTACGGATATCTAGCTGTACTTTGTTGACCTCACCATCTCCATAGATGCGTCTCCAACGGTCAAAACCTGTAGAGTTGAAGTATTCGCGGACTATTGTTTTATCGTCGGCTGCGTTCATGACCTTAATTTTTGACAGTTAACAATTCTTAAAATTATAATAAAATAATGTCAGAATTTAGAAGTCAGGAGTCAGAATTTTTGATAATTTTTGATAAATTGATAGATTATCAAATAGTGATTTTTGGCTTAACCTCTCAAACATTGACTGCTGAAAGCTGATAGATATTTTATGATCTGCCAATTTTTATTTACTTTGTAAAGTAATGATAGTCACTTCTGGCGGACAAAATAAACGTCCTGGTAAATAAGTACCTAAACCGCGATTAATATATAGTTGATTTTTGCCTATTTTATGGAAACCTTGTGACCATTCCCAATGATTACATACAGGGTGTTTTTTTCTGAAAAATGGCAGGAAATTTTGTAATATTTTGGGTGTTATTCTGAGAATTTTATGTTGAATCATTAAGACAGGACCCAACCCAGGAATAACGATTTGTCCGCCGTGAGTATGACCAGATAATTGCAAATCTACGCGCCATTTTTGCAATATTTCTGCTGTATCTGGGTTATGGGATAAAACTATGCAAGGTGTATCAGGATCTAGTTGGTTCATCACTGGTGTAGGATTAAATTCTTTTGAGTAAAAATCTGCTAGTCCTACAATTGGTAATTCTTTTCCTAATGGATAGGAAATTTGATTCCAAAGAACATGAATACCTATATTTGTTAATGTGGTTGTCACTTCAGTTTGGGAATTTTTATAATATAAATCGTGGTTTCCTAGTACGGCATAAATACCATGACGACTTTGCAATTTTTTCAGGTATTTTGCTAGTTGATCAAGGGTTGCAGTGCTGGTGGTGATGAAGTCGCCGGTTAATAAAATTAAGTCGGGTTTTGCTTGGTTAGCGATGGCGATCGCCTGACTTAACATTTTATCTGATAACCGTACACCATCATAGTGAAAATCTGACATTTGCACCAGTTTTTTACCTTGTAATGATGCAGGTAAACCCGCAATTTTTACCGTTAATTTTTCTGTCGTCAACGGTCCAGATAATAATCTGTGCATAATGATTTTGATGATTTTGAATAGTGTTATTTATAAGTTAACTGAAAACTTTCGGGTTGTTTGTAGGAATAAGATAACTTTTGGAAAATTTTACAAAATTTGTGTGTTTTTACGTGTTTTTACTTAAACTTTTTAAACATAACTTTAGTTTTTTTCAAATCCCTGAGTTTTTTAAGAGGATGTTTAAAAAGTAGTAAAGTTTACAGAATTAGGGCGGGCAAGACTTGTACTGAGCTTGTCGTTCGCGTAGCGTGGCGTTAGCCATAGTATGCCCATCCCACAAAAGCTAATGCCAACCCTAACAAAGCGGATAAATTCTGAAAACCTACTCTAAAACAGCAGGTAGAGATTTGGTTAAATTCTCCCCATGACTCAAATTTTCCCCTTGAACGTGGAAAGTTAAAACCTGTTTCAAAACCTGCATGAAAATTCTGGGATGGAAAAATGCCCTGGGAGGTTTGATCATGTTGATTACTTCTAAAAACAACTGATGAACTTCGCCACTTTTGCTTTGTAAAACCAGCACTTGTTCTAAATATTTTTGCATCATTTTATTGATTAAACTGGGTTTTCCTCCCTCGGTGGTAGACCAACGGAAATCTTCACCTGTAGCAATCATCCAAGGTATACTAATTACCTTGTTAAGTTGTTTTTGAAACCGTCGAGATAGACCAGTTAAATTTTCTTGCTTACTTAAACATTCATCCAGAGTTACAGCACCTAAAGCAGCGGTAGTCATACCTTGACCGTAAACAGGATTGAAGCTACAAACAGCATCACCGACTACTACTAAATTTTCTGGGAATCTAGACAGTTTTTCATAATGACGCAGACAGTTTTCTGTGCGTTTATAGGCGTAAATTGGTGAAATTGGTTGAGCGTTTTTGATGGTTTCGTAAATAATAGGCGATCGCAAACTGCGAGCAAATTCCAAAAAACCACCCTCATCCGTAGGTGGATAATCTCGACCTATACCCACCAGTGTCACAATCCACCGATTACCTTCAACTTTATAAATCACACCCCCACGAGTACCTGGTGGTTGTGCTGTTATATACACTGATTGCCAATCTATTTGCAAATCTGATGGAATTTGATACCAGCGACTAGCGTAGCCTAAAAAAGAATTAACAATTGTTTCCTGGGTTGGTTCATAGCCCATTTCTTGCAACCAGTGAGGTGTGCGCGAAGTTCGTCCAGTTGCATCTACCACTAAATCCGCAAATATCTCTATTTCCGGTTCATTACCAGTGCGTATCCGTACACCAGTAACCTGAGTTTTGTCCGCGTTTGATAAAAAGCTAGTTACCTGTGTACCTAACCTCAATTTCACACGATCATTTGCCACCAAACGCTGGCGGATAATCCACTCTAGCAAATTCCGGCTACAGGTGTGGGTAGCTAAATGAGAGTGAAAACGGGGACACCATCCGCTAGAACCCAACCAAGGAACATCTGCTGTCCAATTTACAAAAGGTGTACCTGACTCTGCTAATTCAGCAAGTATACCAGGAAACAATTGTTCTAAAATCTGTTGCCCCCGTATCAGTAGGGCATGAACATGAAAAGATTGGGGAACACCAGGGCGTTTTTCTGGTTGTGCAGTTGACCCTAGCAAGTCCTTTTCTACAATTATTACACGGTCAAAATACCAAGTCAGCACCTGAGCCGCCAACATTCCGGCGATGCTTCCCCCAATCACAACAGCAGTTTTTTCTGTAGATGTGGAATTATTTGAATACATCATTTCAAAATAGACTGAGTTAAAACAAATTTATGTTACATATCAGAATTTTATCAAAATTTTGTGGTTTGGGCATGGTTCGACATAGTTCGACTCCGCACTTCGACTTACTTCGACTACGCTCAGTACAAGCTCACTAACCGCTGAGTACAAGTCTTGCCCGCCCTAAATATACAACTTAAATGATTCAATTTTTGCTGATCCAAAATCACCATTTTAAAACCTCTTTCCTCATCTCCTCTATATCCAAATAATCCTTAACAAAGGCTTTACGCAACAACTCATCAGGAATAAACTGATCATATTTTTGTAATTTCGGTGCTTCTGCATGACTCACTAAATGTTCTGCTGTAATTCTTTGCTCACATAAACCAACTATTTCTGAATAAACAGCAGAAAACTTATCCTTACCCACTTTCAAAGTCAAATAATAAGGATTTATCCCACCAATACTACTAATCTCTAAAGATTCTCGACAAAAACAATTTAATAATCTTTCTAAAGTTCGATAACCTACCGTACCCATCCAAGGAAAGATGCAGCATTTATTTTTTTCTAATTGTATAATATTCTGTTTATCTAATCCCACCTTGCGCGTTAATTTCCTCACTTCCTGCAAACGCAATTGAGCATTTTTTTGTAAATAACTATATTCTGTATCTTCTAACAAAACCTGACGCATTCTTTGTAAAATTCTCCCATGAATATTCCCACTTCCACCACGCCAATAGATATTATCTTTACCATTAGCCTTACCTTCAACTTGTTTAACCAAAATCACCTGCTTTTTAAAATCAACTTCTAACACTTCCCAACTCTTACCAGCTAACCCAAATTGATTACCCACAGCAGGAGGTGTAGCAATACTACCTATTTCTGTTGTCTCTTGTTTCACAGTATATTCTTGATAGTCAGCAAACACAGCATAAAACTGAAATTTATTAACTACTTTTTCCCCTGCTAAACCAATAATTAATTTACCAGTTTCCGTTTTTTGAATGTGATTAATATCAATTAAATAACGAAGTAAGGTTTTATAATTATCTTGGGAAATATTAGCAAAAGGTGATAAATTCAAAATTTGTTGAGCTAAAGCAGCAGGTGAAATTGCTCCCGTTGCTGCTAAAATACTCATAGTTTGATGATAAAGTAAACTAAAAGGATATTTAATTGGTGTAATTGGTTCTATCCAACGTTCTTCTAAATAAAGTTGAATAATAGCGATACACTGTAAAAGTTGCCAGGGAATTTGATCTGGTAAAAAAGCTTCTGATAATGGTTTTTCTTCTGCACAAATAAAACGCATATCCGCAGTTTCTCCCCTTCTCCCACTGCGTCCCAATCTTTGTAAAAAACTTGCAACAGATAAAGGTGATTCTAATTGAATAACTCTTTCTAAATAACCGATATCTATCCCTAATTCTAAAGTTAAAGTTGCTGCTGTCACCGCAGGAGTATTAGCTTCTCGCATAGCATTTTCCGCAGTTTGTCGTAAGCTGGCAGAAATACTACCATGATGGACATGATATATATCTGGAAACCCTGCGGTTTGTGCTATGTTCCGCAAAGAAGAAATAACAGATTCTGTTTGATTCCGGTTATTAGCAAAAATTAAACATTTACGAGATTTGGTAAGGTTAAAAATATATTTTTCATAATCAGATTCATCAATATCTTCATTAATAAAAAAATGTTCTAAAGCTAGTTTTATTTGTCGCTTTCCTGCTTCAACATTTGGAGTAATTACTGGTTTATCTGTTCCTGAAATTAACCATTGTTCCGCTACTGAATAATCACCAAGAGTTGCGGATAAACCAATGCGTCTAGGTTTAATTTTGGTAAATTTGGCTAATCTTTGTAATTGACAAAGAATTTGACAACCTCTTTCTGAACCCATAAATGCGTGAATTTCATCAATAATAATAAAACGTAAATCAGCAAATAATCTGCTTAATTCCTGATGTTTATTGATTAATAAACTTTCTAAAGATTCCGGTGTAATTTGCAGAATGCCTTGGGGATTTTTTAAAAGTTTGTTTTTGCGACTTTGAGATACATCACCATGCCAAGAATATACAGGAATATCTGCGGTTTTTAATAAGTCATTGAGGCGTTGGAATTGGTCATTAATTAAAGCTTTGATAGGACTAATATACAATACACCTATAGTAGTAGATGGTTTTTCCTGTAGTAAAGTTAAAATAGGTAAAAACGCCGCTTCTGTTTTTCCCGCAGCAGTGGCAGCAGCAACCAGCAAATGAGCATCAGTTTGAAATATAACTTCACAAGCCGCAATTTGTACTGGTCTTAATTCTGTCCAATTGTGAAGATAAATATATTCTTGGATAAAGGGAGCAAGTCTAGAAAATGTGCTGTTACTCATAGATAGCAGGATATTCACAGAATGTTGTATACAGAATTTTGTGTTTTATATTAGTTGCTGACTTCAGTAAGCTTACAGTAAGCTAGTAACAAGAAGTCAAGTGATCAATTTAATGAAGTTGTAAAATTAGGAAAATGATAAATCAAGATGCAGGTGATATTACCAAAGAGACGTTATTAGAACGCTACGAAGTCCAGCAACAACTAGGTAAAAAAGCAGGAAGGAGGACACTGTTAACTCGTGACTTACAAACCCAAGAACTGGTAGTAGTGAAATTACTAACATTTGATGATGATTTTCAATGGCACGATTTAAAGTTATTTGAGCGGGAAGCAGAAACCCTCAAATCACTTTCTCATCCTGCTATTCCTCAATATTTAGATTATTTTGAATTAGACACACCAAACTACAAAGGATTTGCACTGGTACAAAGTTATATTCCTGCTGAATCTTTGGAAATGCAACTGAAAGCAGGACGCAGTTTTAGTGAAAAAGAAGTTAAACAATTAGCAACTGCATTGCTAGAAATTCTCAAATATTTACACAGTCAGCAACCACCAGTAATTCATCGTGATATTAAACCGAGCAATATATTATTAACAAATCGCTCTGGTAATAGTGTTGGTGATGTTTATTTAGTTGATTTTGGTTCAGTGCAAACTATTGTTAGAAGTAATAGTACCATGACTGTTGTGGGTAGTTATGGATATATGCCACCTGAACAATTTAGTGGTAAAGCTAGTCCTGCTTCTGACTTGTATGGTTTGGGTGCAACTTTAATTTATTTAGTTACAGGTCAACATCCAGCAGATTTACCGCAACAAGATTTAGTCATTAAATTTGAAGAAGCTGCAAATATTAGTCGTGATTTTAGTAATTGGTTGCGGAGAATGACACAACCGATGTTGAGTAAACGTTTTACTTCTGCGGATCAAGCTTTACAAGCTCTACAAGTACCTATTAATAAAATTCCTGCTCCAGTAAGGACATCTAATTTGATTTTAGAAAAGCCTTTTGGTAGTCAGGTGATGTTAAATAAAAATGCTGAGTTTATAGAAATTCTCATTCCCCCCAAATCAGGAATGTCTAAGGTAGGGGTGATGTTTGTTTGGTATTTTACGACCGTTTTACCGCTTTCTATTGTTTTTTCGATTTTTTCACCTATATTTGGTATCCTTTCACCTTTGCTACCTACACTTAATATATTCCTATTGATTTTTATCGTTCTACTGTCTTTATTTGGCAAAAAAAGACTGTATATCAATAAACGAGAAATTTCTTTATGTTATGACTTATTTGGTATGAGGCGCTATCATCCTCTTCCCAGTCACAGAAAGAATATTATTCGTTTGGAGCGTGGTAGTATATATTATAATCTTGCTCCTCATCCCTGTTTAATTATCTGGGCGGGGCTGACAAAGTATGAAATTAATACCAGTCAAAATAATATGTTTTCTGTTAGTACCATAGAATTAGATTGGTTAGCACAAGAACTTAGTGAATGGCTTGGTTTACCAATTACAAAAGAGTAAGTTATCAATTGATAATTGATAATTGACAATTGACAATTTTTTCATTCAAGGTTTAAAACCTGTAAGCATTCAGCTAACACCTATGGCTTGCGTGAAGACGTAGGAGTCATACGGTAAGTTACGCTAACAGTAGTCAGCTTTGTAACAGTCACACCATCGAAAAAAACGAAATAATCATAAACTAAATTCGGCAGCATCATCATCTAAATAGCTATCTTTACCTGCTACCGTAAGTTGAAAATTATCACCGTGAATTAATTCAGAGAATTTAATTTCTGGGTTTTGATAAAGAACATTTAACACACTAATAAAATCCCGAATTATTTCCCCTGGTGTTAATAAAGCTTCTGCACCTAAGCGAGTCACAATTTCTTGGACAAATTCTTTTAAATCTGTCTCTTTTAATCTTGGTTCATAACCAAAATTTAAGGCATGAATTTCTGTTAATCTTTGGAAAAGTGTAAGTATCTCTGTTTCTGTTAAGGGGTGCAGACGCATCACAGGCCCGATGTATTCTTGTACATTAGCTTGGGTAACAAATCGGCTTTCTTTGGTGCGTCTGCGCCAAGCTGGATCGGCAAAAAGTCCCCGGTTTGGGTCTTCTAAAAATTGAGTAGTTCCACCAATGAAAATCCCCAGATTTTCGGCTTTACATTGCATGGTATCGTTAAACATTCCCAAGAGTCTATTATAGTTCTTTTCACGAGTAACTGTAGTGGATATTTGATATAAATTTACTGCTTCATCTATTAAAATTAACAGTCCTTTATAGCCGATTTCTGCAACGAATTTAGCTAATAATTTCATATAATCATACCAAGTTTCATCATCAATAATGACACGCACTCCTAAAGCTGCTCTAGCTTCAGTTTTGGTGTTAAATTCTCCTCTTAACCAGCGTAGGGAGGCGTTTTTTAATTCTTCATCATCTAAGCGATAACTGCGCCAATAAGCAATAATGACACTACCAAAATCAAAGCCATGAACTAAGTCTTCAATATAATGAATTACTTCCCGAATTTTGTTTTCTAATTGGTCATCAAAACCTACATCATTGGGACGCATTCCTGTTTCTTTGGCTACTTCTTGCTGAATTTTATTAATCCATCCTTCTAAAATGGAAATTAAAGCACCACCATCAGGACGGGTTTTTGTAGCTAAACGACTCATTAATTCTCGATAGGTTGCTAAACCTTCATTGTTGCTTCCTCCTAGTCTTCTTCCAGAGGATAAATCAACATCAGCAACTACAAATCCTTGCTCCATTGCATGGTTACGAATCATCTGTAGCATGAAGCTTTTTCCTGAACCGTAATTACCAATTATAAACCGAAATGCAGCTACACCTTCTGCTATATCATTGAGATTTTGTAAGAGGCTATTTAGTTCTTTTTCTCTACCTACGGCTATATGTTCAATTCCGGTTCTGGGAACTACTCCTGCACCCAGGGAATTGATTAAAGCTGTGGATACTTTTTTTGATATTTTCTGTTTGCTCATGTAGTTTGTATTAGTGTTTGTTATTAATTGATTTTTCCTTGAAAGCATAATATATTATATCATAAAAGTACAATTTTTTCTATTCAATCAATGGTTAAAATTAGTTTGGTTAAAATTAGTTTGGTTAAAATTAGTTTATAAATGAGGGCTATTTATTTCTCTAATCTTCATGAATTACTATAATTTTTTGGACATTGAGCAGATGTTCTGGGTAAATTTCCGGTTTGTCTTCTGCTGTTTCAATAATTAATTCACCAATAGTATTTTTGGCGATTTCATTGATAGCATCAATTAATAAATTAGGCATGGTGATTTGTGCCTCGGCAATTTGTTTAATAATAGCTTGGGGATTATCTTGTTCGATTATGGCTTTTAATACCTGAATTTGATGGGTTGGCATTTGTGCTAAAAAATTCCTCCATTCTGAAGGTAGCTTTTCTTCTATAGGTTCTAGTAATTCATCAAAGGGAAATAATTCAACTTCATTTTCCTGGGTATTATCAGATAATGGTTCTTGATTGAGGTTTTCTATGTTTTGCAGTAGTTCCCAAACTTGGTTTTGTAATAAGTCTCGCTCATCTTGTAATAAGGAAATTTGATTGTGTAATTGGCTAATTTCTGCCTGTTGTGCTTGTTTTTGATTTTGTAAATTTTTCAGTTTATTTTCTAGATTTTCTTGGGCGTTAATTGTCTCTTTTAATAAGTTATTTTTAGTGAAGACTTTGCTTTCTAAGTCTTGGATTTCTATTCTGAGTTCATAGAGTTTTTCTTCTAGTTGGGGTTTGAGTCTATTGGAGAGAATCAGGTGATTTTCGATTTCTTCTTTTTCTTGCTTAAATGCTTCTATTTGGGCTTGTAATTGGGTTATTTCTGAACGGGATACGTTACAATTTAGCTCTAAACGGCGTTTTTCTGCTGCTAGTTCAGAACAAGATTTTTTGAGTTCTATTGTGCTGCCTTCTAATTTGTCTATGGCATTTTTTATACTATTAATTTCTAGCTCCAAATGCTTTTTTTGTCCAGCAAAATTACCTATTTCTCGATGTAAATTATCTCTTTGATTACGAGATTCTGCGATTTGATTTTGTAGTTGCTGTGATTCTGTATAGAGAAGAATTTTATGTTGTTGTACTTGTTCTAATTCTCTGGCAATGCGATATTTTAAGCCTTCCAATTCTCTAATTTTTCTATAGAGAGAACTTAAAACCATCAGTTCATAATTTCTGCGTCTTTTATCCACAAATAAGGCGGCTGAATAGGTGGCAAGTACGGTAATGATTCCAGTAACTAAGGCTTGAGTAAAATCCCAGTTGGGAACAAGACTTAAACCAAAACTTACACTAAAGGCTGATACCCCTAAAATCACTTTATTGCTTACTATTCCTGATTGCATTTTGCTGGTTTTTAGCTTATTAATCTGGTGAGAATCAGTAGTTATTAAGGTCATTATTGTTCACATTTTATTGAAAGTCAGGGTGTGTTACAGCAGGAGTCAGTGGTTCGGCTTCGCTCACCAACCGGAGTCAGGAGTAAAACTAGCTTAGTGTATAGGTTTCAATTTAGATTCTGTACCTCATGGATCTGCAATCTGCTGTATTTAAAAATTTAATAGTATAGCTGTCGCTAAGTTAAGAGTTTTAAAAGCTGACTGCTGATTGCTGTAAATTAATTACAGTCTATTTTTATTATTACCATACACAGCTAAATCTGCTTTTAAGAAGTCAATAAACTGCCGTGCTGTGCGGCCAGAACGGCCATTATGACGAGTTGCCCATTGTAAAGCTTGAAATTCTAAATCTTCGGGTTTAAGATTAATGCCTGTTTGTACTGCTAAATGCTGAACAATGTGTAAATATGTTTTTTGATCTGCGGCTTCAAAGGTTAATGTTAAACCAAAGCGATCGCTAAAGGAAAGCTTTTCCTGCATTGTATCCCAAGCATGGACTTCTTCGTTATCCTTGGGGGTAGGTCTATCATTAAAATACTCTCTAATCAAGTGCCGACGGTTGGATGTAGCATAAACAATTACATTTTCTGGTCTAGCGGTTAAGCTGCCTTCTAAAACTACTTTTAGTGCTTTAAAAGCATCATCATCTTCCTCGAAGGAAAGATCATCGACAAAGATAATAAATTTTTGCGGCACTCCTCGTAAATATTCAACAATTTTTGGTAAGTTTTGTAATTCTGATTTTGCCACTTCGATTAAGCGCAGGTTTTTGTCGCTATATTCGTTTAATAAAGATTTTACTAAAGATGACTTACCAGAACCGCGACTACCGTATAGTAATACGTGCAGTGCTGGTTGTCCTGACAATAAAAACAGGGTATTTTTTAACAAAGCATCTTTTTGCCAATCGTAACCTACTAATGTATCTAGTTTAACTGGATCAGGATAGAGTATACCTAAAAACTGCCCATCTTGCCACCTAAAAGCGCGATATTGGGCAAATAAACCAGTGCCATGCTGTTGATAATAAGCGGCTAAGTCTTCAACAGCATCAGCCCAAGTATCTAATTGTTGTAAAGTGCTGATTAAATCAGTATCAACTTCTACTGCTTGGGGTTCTTGATACCAGACGACTGGGGAAACTGGCAAATGAGATACCACTTGCACCCACTCACTTAAAACAGCACTATTACATTCATATAAATTTTGTAAGGCTTGTAAATCATGCTGGGCTGCTGCAATTAAGGCTGGTGGTAAATCAGTAAATTCTCGCTGTTGAGCTAGTCTGGTAAAGGGGTTATCCGCAATGAGAATTTGTTTAATTAAGTATTCTTCCCAGGTTTGTTTACTGGCTGCCAAAGCTTGAAAATAATTACCGTAAGCTTGGAGACAGTCGCGCCCATCTGCGTCAGTGTAACGTATAGCTTGCAGCAGATCAAGAAATGCGATCGCTACTTCGCCTTTAAGAACTGATTGGTAAATTAAAAGAGACGCTGCTTGGCGTTGGAAGAATTGAACTTTGGTGTAAGACGAAGTATTTACGGTAGACATTCCTTGATCATCCATCAATTAACTGTATTTGTCTGCTCAATCTAAAAGTAAAATCCAAATCAACACAGGCTGTAACAATGAATTTAGGTATAGTTGCCGCTTTTGGCTACGGCATTTTAGCATTATTAGGTGGAATCATTGGCTACATCCAAGCCAAGAGCAAAGTTTCCTTAATTAGTGGTATAATTAGTGGCTTATTCATTATCTTTGCTGCTTACTGCCAACTTCAAGGACAAAGCTGGGGTTTAAGTGTAGCAGCTTTTGTTATTGGTGTGTTAGTATTTTTCTTTTCCATTAGATTGGCTAAAACACGGAAATTTATGCCTGGGGGATTGATGATTATTTTTGGGATCGTGACATTAGTAGTCATATTGAATCAAATTTAACGAAGGCAGGAGGCAGGAGGCAGGAGGCAGGAGTCAGGAGTGAAACTGGCGAATGTGTCTAGGTTTCAATTTTGATTCTGTACCTCGTTGATATGCAATCTGCTGTATCAGTAAAGATAAAAGTTAGTGAGTAAATTTGGTCTTTACAGGCGAATTTTCGCCCAGATGACCACAAATACTGTTAAATTTGAAACATACTGTTCCTAGTAAGCCTGATTTTAGTACAATTATATTATAAATAAAGGCGTGATTTTTATGACACATTGAGGGTATGGATAAAAAAAATCCTTGAGAGCAAAGGATATGAACTAGCAATTATTAAATTGTTAGTAAAAATTACGATTAACAAGATTTAAACAAAGAACTCTATATATACTAGAGTTAGTATTATCAATAGTGTAAAGATTTTATGGTATCTTCAGTATACTTTAAAGGAAAAATAAAGGTAAATTTGCCATATTGGCAGGTTTTCCTGAAATAAATAGGATATTACTAGATAGTAGCAATCTTTATTAATGTTTGCGCTATTGTAGCTATCTACCTAATCCTAAGCAGAGGAAATCAAGGCATACCTAAGTAATTCTTTCAGCAATTTAAGCAACTAGGAAATTAATACATGATATTATCACTGTCTTCTCAAAATGTTATCCAGTATCTGCACAAAGCAGGTCTGTGTAGCTCAGAAGATGGCGCATTATATGAATCTGATTTACCAGAAAGTGGCGGTAATAATCGGAATTTACTGGTGAAGCTGGCAGATAATCGTAAACTTCTGGTTAAACAAGAACGATGCAGGAATTTTGATAGCAGTCCCCATGAATTTTTTAATGAGTGGCTGTTTCATCAATTACTGGATAAATTTCCAGTGCTGGGGAATATTTCGGCGATCGCATCATTATTGGTCCATTTTGATGCAGAAAATTATATCCTGGTTCGTAGTTACCTCAGCGAATATATGGAACTGGGGAAATTTTACGAAAATAACAGTATTTTCCCCATTGAAATTGCCACCGCCATTGGTAATACATTAGCGGTGTTACATCGTTCTACTTTCCAAAAACGAGAGTATCGTGATTTTATGAATACTGCTCCCCAAGGACAGTTTCGCTATCACTATTACAACCCAGCGCAAGGAATAGGATCAATAAATCAAGATATTTTTGGCAATATTCCTACAGAAGCACTCAAATTGCATACACTCTATCAACAATATGAAAGTTTAGAATCAGCGATCGCCGATTTAGCTTATGAATGGAAACCTTGTTGTTTAACTCACAACGATTTACAATTAAACAATATTTTGGTGCATTCCCGTTGGCAAAATCTAGATAACTGTTTGGTAAGATTAATTGATTGGGAAGCTTGCACTTGGGGAGATCCAGCCTTTGATTTAGGTACTTTACTAGGAAGCTATGTCAAAATTTGGCTTTCTAGTTTAGTAGTAGATCCCAGTTTAAATTTAGAAGAATCTCTAAATTTGGCAATCATTCCCTTAGAAGTTATTCAACCTTCAATTTTGGCAGTTATCCACGCTTATCTTCATGCTTTTCCCATAATTTTGGATTACCGTCGGGACTTTATTCTGCGAGTGATTCAGTTTACAGGTTTGGCACTAACTCACCAAATTCAAAACATGATTGAGTATCACAAATACTTTGATAATACCCACCTGTGTATGCTAGAAGTTGCCAAAAGTTTGTTAATTATGCCTGAACAAGCAGTATTAACTATTTTCGGCAGTTCCGAAGCAGAAATTCTCCAATCAGTAACCGGATTAAACACCAAAGCTAAACCTGAAAAAGAAAAACAACTACTACGGATTTATTACGAAAAAACTCGCCTACGTGGTTGTTAGTATTTTAGGTAATATTTTAGGTAGTATTTTAGGTAGTATTTTAGATGATATTCAAATTTGGAGGTGCAATTTCTTCATGTTAGATAACTCTACTAATCAAATTCTCAATTCTTTATTTGATATTGCCAGCAATATTCAGATTGCCCCAAACTTTTGTATTCAACATCCCAATTATCAACCTTTTGCACTGCCAGCGACAGTAGCGAATAGATTTAAACACAATTCACCAGATTTACAACATAAATATCTGGCTTTACTATTGCGGAATTTTCTCCACGGTATTTATTATAATGGTTCGCTGCAAACTGTTTTATCAGTCAATGCCGAAGATGGTAATTACTCACAACAGAACTCACAACAGAAAAGTTTAGAGCAAAATTATAATGTGGGTATTGATTGGGATTTTTATGAGCAATTACACCAAAATAATCATGGTATAGGTAACTATGATTCTAATTGGGAAGTATTAAGACGAGAACCAGATAAAACTCTAGCAGTAACTAAAAATGGGTTAACATTATATGTTGAACCAGAATGCTATCTCAAATCAAGTAAAAAGTCGATAAAAGTAGGTGATTTAATAGCAATTTGGATGCCAAAAAACCGTTTACAAAATAACTGTTATGTGGCGGTTAGTAATTTAGGACAACAACGCCAAAATACATCCGAGACTAATCTAGGAGTAGGGCGAATTTATTTTAATTTTAGTCCATCAGGTGCGATCGCTCTCATGGATACCCTCACACAACAACTCAATAACGACCATATTCCCTTTAGTTTTGAAGTTCTTTATAACCCCGGTGCTTATGGGCGGTATGATGCTGGTACACTTTATTTTGAAAGACAAGATTACCCCATCATTCACAAAATTCTTCAGACAGTTTACCAAGAAAATCAATCTTATTTTCACCCAGAAATTCCCCTATTTACCAAATATTTAGCACCTGGACTGAGTTTAGCAGAAGAACCAAACCAAAAATTTGCCGCCCAGGAAAGTTTTGGGATGAACCGTTGTCAAATAGTTGCTAATGCTTTGTTAGAAGCTTGGGAAAAAGGGAAAAACGCCATTGAAGAACGTATACAGATTATTAACCAACACTTTGCACAGCATTTAATTGATGTACAACGTCCTTACCTTAACCCCAGTTCTGAAGATATATATATCCCATTAAATTGTTAATAACTTAGTAAGTATTCAGCTATCAGTAATTTGTGTTTTTTATGAGTTTTGCTGATAGCTGACTGCTGACTGCTTACAGAAAATGTAATTTACCTGTTTTTTTGTTTTAATAGAGGATTTTTAGTCGATGATTTTTACATATCAAAGAACTGTAAGATTTGCCGATACTGATGCTGCTGGAGTCGTTTATTTTGCCAATATTTTAAGTATTTGTCATGAAGCCTATGAAGAATCACTTTGGCATTCTGGCATAAATATCAAAACTTTTTTTACACATCCATCTGTTGCTTTTCCCATCGTTCATGCAAATGTAGATTTTTTGCGTCCGATTTATTGCGGTGACAAGTTAATGATTAGTTTAATACCCCAAAAAATAAGTATTGATAAATTTAACATTACTTATGAAATTACCATAACTGATGTAATAGTTGCTAAAGCAATTACTCGCCACGTTTGTATTGATGTCAATAGTAGAACCAAGCAAGAATTACCAGAAGAGATAATTTCTTGGTTAGAAACGAACCGCAGAGACGCAGAAGGTGCTGAGAGAAGAAAGTCAAGGGAAGAGATTATGTAATTGATAATTGATAATTGATAATTGATAATTGATAATTGATGATTAATTATTCATAATAATGAGATGATTTAGCTAAAAAATCCAGTGCTATTTGTTGCAGTTGTTGACGGTTGATTTTACCTTGTTCATTACGAGGTAAATTTGCTACAGAAATCCAATATTTAGGAATTTTAAACCTACTAAGTTTATCCTTGAGTTGACTTTCAATATTTAAAATAGAAATATTTGAATGCTGAGGAATATAAATAGCTGTTAACGCTTCTCCCCAATCTTTATCAGGTATACCAATTACACAAACATCAATTACCATATTTGTTTTTATAATCGCTGATTCAATTTCTATCGGATAAATATTTTCACCACCAGAAATAATTTTATTACTACTACGTCCAATAATATGTAAATATCCATCTCCATCTACAAAACCAATATCATCTACTACTAAACTATCCCTATTTTCCCAAAGTTGGGGATAATAACCTAAAGCCAAAGATTTAGCTTGAATATTAATATTTCCCGTTAAATTATTAATAGTAATTTCTGCATGGGGGAGAATTTTACCACTGTTAACATTACCCTGTAAAAATTCATCAGGTTTCAAAGTCGCAACCTGAGAAGCTGTTTCTGTCATTCCATAAGTAGGTGCTAACCTAATATGATGAAATCTTGCTTTTTCTAACAATTCATCCCATGCTGGCGCACCTCCTAAAAGTACAGTTTCAAACTCAGATAGCCATTTTGTGAGTTGTGTATTTTGCAGCAGTCTTTGTAACTGAGTAGGAACTAAAGATATAAAAAACTCTGAAGGATTAATATTTGGTATTTGTTGAAATTCAATTTCTTTAAATCGAGTAATGACTAATTTACCACCAGTAGTAAAACTTCTCATAAACTGCATTAAACCACTGACATGATACAGCGGTAAAATACAAAAAGAATTTACTGTTTTTAACTGAAAATACTCTGTAAAACCTTGCACAGATGCGGTTAATGTTTCCCATGTATGAATTGTAAATTTAATCTTTCCCGATGAACCACCAGTAGGAATCATGATAGAATTGGTAATTGGTAATTGGTAATTGGTAATTGGTAAATGAGGAGTAAACTGACAACAATCTCCCCAAACTATATCTGGTTGTACCAAATTAAAAACTTGTTCCCATTCATTTTTTCCCCAGTCTGGGTTACATAAAAAAACTGGACATTTTGCAGCACAAGCAGCAATGAAACAAGCTAAAAATCTCACTGGTTCGCGTTCAGATACAATGATTTTTGGTAGTGTTGTATTTTTAGATAATTCGATTATTTCTAAAAGTTCTAAATATAATTCTGTAGCTATTTGATAAAATTCCTGGCTATTATCAACAATTAACCAATGATGATTTTTGAGTTTTTCTAAATACTCTAAAGGTTGTTCCATAGACTTTGAGGCCAGTTTGCTTGTAGTTGGGTAAAATGAGAGTATCCCAATGAAAGGAAAAATGAACGCAGCAACACTAAAAAATCTCTCATAATCTCTTACCTTTGTGTGCTTTGCGTCCTTTGCGGTTCAATCATATCAAGTCTTGGAGCATTTTATTTCCCTAGTTAAAAATAAATTTACACATTTGGGATGCTACCGGTAAAATAGTGATTGATACCAAAACCGACTGCGCGATGATTGCTAGATAATTCTGCTGCTAATTTTAGTGCAGCTTGTCTACCAATGGCAGTTTCAAATACAGATGAGAATACCACATCAATTTGATGTTGTTGGCAAAATTTTCTTAACCTTGATGGTGAACCTACTATACCAGGTTTAATGACAAAAATACTCCGCCAACCTTGTTGATAACAATTTTCCAGTTGTTGTAATGTAGCTACGGATTCATCTAAGGCAATTTTTGTACTATAATAATTACTTAATTCCAGCATTTCTGAGAATTTATCTACAGGTAATGGTTGTTCAATAAATTCAATTTTATTGGGGAAATTATCGCATTTTTCTAACCATAATTTAGCTGCATTATCATCAAGTCCACCATTAGCATCTAACCGCAGTTTTGCTGATTCTGGTAATTGATCAATCAGTAAATTTAAAATTGCTAATTCTTCGGTTATATCATTAACTCCAATTTTCCATTTAAAGGTTTTATAACCCTGTTTCCATAAATTTTGCCATTGATTTAAAGCCGCTTTTCCTGCTGGTAATAATCCGCTAAAATTCAGATGATGGTAATTTAGAGATTCGTGATTTTCTTGTAAATTCTCTAGTGCTGATTCAAAACCAAATTGACAAGCTGGTAATTTATCGGGAATTTTCAAAATTATCTCAAAAATTATCTCTGATGTAATTTCTCTTGGTAGTTGATGACAAAAATATAAAGCTTCTTCTAAAGTTTCCGAACCAAACCAAGAAATGGGGGCAATTTCCCCCCAACTAATTTTACCTTTTATATCAATCAGTCTGATAATTACACTTTCTCGTATTTCCCAAACTCCATGATTGGTAATCACAGGACGAGTGAATTTTTGACTAATCTTACAAAAAGAAAATTGATATTTCATGTTGAACAATTGATAATAGATAATTGACAATTGACAATTGACAATTGTTTCATGCAATGTTGAAAAATTATCAACTTTCCATTAGACATCTCCAGAAAAGAAATTATGGAACTTATGTATGGGGGCAGTATGGGGGCAGGTCGAAGCTTATGGGATATCTATATCTCTGATTTTTCCGTTAAATTATCGCCCATAAGCTTCGCCCCTACGTTGCCCCTACGTCGCCCGACTCCTTACAATTATCCCAGCATAAATCCTATACCAAATAACAAGCAACTCCAGAAATGTACAGCAACAGCAATAAATTTAGAGTTACTAACTTTTTCTGGTAAGTGATGATTTTCTAAAACATGACGACATAATTTAAACGCAAAAGGTAAACTTAGCCAACTTAATAAAGTCCAAAGGGGGAAAATTCCTAACACAACTAATAACAAAGATAAGGGATAAATACTAGCTGTAAACCAAACTAATACCTGTGCGCCTTTTTCTGTACCTAACCGCACAATAGGCGATCGCTTTCCTGCTGCTATATCATCCTTAACTTGGTGAAAATGTGAACAAAATAAAACTAAACTGGTGACAATACCAACAATCACAGAAGCTGCTAAATTAGTCATTGACCAAGTTTGAGTTTGACTGTAATATGCTGCTGTCATTCCCAATGGTCCAAAGGCAAAAAAGCAAAGAATTTCACCTAAACCCTGGTATCCTAAACGAAAAGGAGGTCCTTGGTACATATAACCCAAAGCACAGCATAGCAAGATTATACCAATTACAGTAGGGTCTTTTTGTAAAAAGGCGATCGCTATTATCCCCAACAAACCCGAACTTAAACACAAATTACCTAACCAAAACATTAACTGCTTATTACCAGTTAAATTCACCAAAGAATGATGTTTATTTTTATCAATACCTGTTTCTGCATCAAAAACATCATTACTGATATTTTCCCAAGCTAAAATTAAAATTGCCGCAGTCATAAAAACTGCAAATATTAAACCATTAAAAATCTTAGTTTCTGCAAATGCTACCGCCGAACCTACCCATATAGGCATAATAGCAACACTGTACATTGGCGGTTTGATAGCAGCCATCCATAACTTATTTTTGGGTATTGATATCTGATTTGTAGTCATCAGTCTTGATAAATTAAATTACTAAAAATTGACTTATCAATTAGATTTTATAGTTGGCTGAGACATTTTACGGTAGTAAATTACCAAAAAATGCTAATTTTGTGATTGATAGTTTACCTCCTGTTAACAAAACTTGACTTGACATTTTGCAGTATGCAAGAGTATGTGTTTTCAGTTTTACCAGAACCCAGCAAATTAGAGGCTGGTTAATGGTAACAGAATATGCTACCTATAGAAATACGACCATGACTTATTACACTTTAGGAAGATAACTTAAAAAAAATTAACTTATACATCCATGACAATTTCACCATGTCGCAGCAGTTTCTTTATAGAATATAAAGATTTGCATCAATTACTGTTAGCAGTGCAAGAAAAGTGCTATGAACAGCGTAGCCAGCAAATTGTGAGTATTTCCCTGGCAATTGATTTCATAGATCCTTTAGTGGTATTAGATAAGTTTGCCCAAAAAAATACATTAAACTTTTACTTTGAGAACAGAAGTAAAGGTGAAGCTATTGTAGCCATTGATGCTATCAAAAAATTAGATATTAGTGGTCAAAATAGATTTCATAAAACCGAAGAATTTATCAAAGATTGTCTCAAAAACGTCATTAATTTTGGCAATATAAACCCTGTAATGGGGCAACCTTTTGCCGGTACTCACTTTTTTTGTAGCTTCAGTTTTTTTGATCAGCATCACTATTTAGATTATCCATTTTCATCTGCTACTATTTTTCTGCCTAAATTACAAGTAGCAGTCAAAAATTCTTCTTGCACTTTAGTTGTGAATCATTTAATTCATGCTGACATTAATATTCAAACAATATTACGGGAATTACAGGACAAAATTAAAACTCTCCAATCTTTAGTAAAATCATCGCCAAACATTGAACATTCTTCAGCCAATTTTATTAAAACCAAGATTAATAATGCCGATAATTTTAAATATTCAGTACTATCAGCTTTAGAAAAAATTGAATCCAAACATTTAAGAAAAATTGTTTTAGCCGATGCTTTAGATGTCAAATCATATAATTCTTTTAACTTATTCAAATCTTTAAATAATCTGCGACATTTCCATCCTAATTGTTATGTTTTTTCTATCAGCAATGGCAAAGGACAAAACTTTATAGGTGCGAGTCCAGAACGGTTAATTAGTATTCAAAATCAGGAACTCATTACTGATGCTTTAGCAGGTTCAGCCCCCAGAGGTAAAACACCAAATGAAGATGCGGCCAATGCCAACAACTTAGTTAATAGTACCAAAGAAAAACACGAACACAACCTAGTAATTGATTTTATCACCCAACGGTTATCACAACTCGGTTTATTTCCGCAAATTTTAGCCCCTCGTCTGCGACAATTATCTAATATTCAACATTTATGGACACCCATTACTGCGGTAGTACCTGCTAACGTCCACCCTTTAAAAATCGTTGCCCAATTACATCCTACACCAGCAGTTGCCGGTGCAGATAGAGATATTGCTTGTGCAGAAATTCGCTGTTATGAAAAATTTGAAAGGGGTTTATATGCTGCACCTTTGGGATGGGTAGATGCAAAGGGAAATTGTGAGTTTATTGTCGGTATTCGTTCAGCTTTAATTGATGGCGATCGCGCTAGACTTTATGCAGGTGCTGGTATTGTCGCCGGTTCTGATCCTGAAAAAGAATTTGCTGAAGTGCAGCTTAAACTTCAAGCATTACTCAAAGCTTTGGTTTAGGTTTTGGTAAATAATTGTTTCCATCCCCTTGCGGGGAAGTTGATTTGGAAAGTGGATTTGATTCTTATTGCCACCAAAGCAAAGAGAGCGTTTCCATCCCCTTGCGGGGAAGTTGATTTGTAAAGGTGGTTGTGACCACAACCTGGCGCAGTTGATCCCGGGAGTTTCCATCCCCTTGCGGGGAAGTTGATTTGTAAAGAGTTTACTTCTAGAAACTTTACTGACCAAGGGTTTCAGATACCCCAATCTACACACCTTTTTTTATTGAGAAAAAATCAGTGCTTGTTGAGAAAAAACTGACTCATTCAAGAGTCAAAAGCCTTGCTACAAAAGCAATCGACACAGGTCAACGAATTTATTAGGTTTTCAAGGTTCGGAAGATGTGTGTCGATGTTCTTGATACACTTTTCATATATACAACACATCGCCATAAATGTCAAGTTTTTGACAGATGACAATACCTTTGCCATTTTCCCGTAGGTTGGGTTGAACGAAGTGAAACCCAACTTACAGCGATTTTCAGGTAAATGAACCACATTTTTTAATCTCACGCAAAGACGCAAAGGCGCAAAGGAAGAAAGGAAGATAACAAGAAGGATGTGGTACAAATACATGAAAACTGCTGTAAACTCAACGTATTTGTTGGGTTTCGTTCCTCAACCCAACCTACAAATCAAGATATTTTTGATTTTGGCGAAGGTATTGATATTGGTATAAGTTTGCTCGGATGTGAGGAAATATCTAATTTTAGTATTCCCCATCCAGAAGCAAAAATCCCAAATATCTATTAAATTCGGCTACACTAATTATTTTTCTGGCAACACCCTACCTGTATTAAAATATAAATGTGATTATTTAATGTGTTCATTTTCCAGGGTTAACTACAATTTTTGATGTTCACATAAAAAACTTTTCAAACTTTTTAACCTTGATTTATTGTAAAATATAAAATAAAATATAAAAGGACTGAAGTCCTTACTACTAACCATGCAGAGTTTATTTACTAAATATCGTCTATTCTGGTCTATTATTTTTCTGGTCGGTGCTTTGGGATTGACTTTTTTTATCTCTCTTTCTCAAGGTGCTGTTAATTTTAATTTTGTTGATTTTTACCAAGCTTTATTTCGAGAAGGCGACCCTATTAAACAAACTATTCTCTGGGATTTACGACTTCCGAGAATTATTGCTGCTATGGTTGTAGGGGCGGCTTTAGGTATGTCAGGCGCACTTTTACAGGGGATGTTGCGTAATAGTTTGGCTGACCCTTTTATCTTGGGAATTTCTGCGGGCGCTGGGTTAATTGTGATTATTATGATTGTTTTGCAGGTGTTCCCTATTGCGATTCCTTTTGCTGCTTGGTTGGGGGCAATTTTAACTTCTGCTCTTGTTATTTTCCTCGGTCGTTCTCCAGGAGGAATTTCTGTAGAAAGGTTAATTTTGGGCGGTGTTGCTGTTAGTGCTTTGTTTGGTTCTGTGCAAAGTACGTTATTATTAATGGCGGAAGATGGTCAGGTGCAAATTGCTTTAAGTTGGTTGGTTGGTAGTTTAAATGGTCGTGGTTGGCCAGAAATTTCTACTGCTAGTCCTTATATTATTTTGGCTTTATTATGTGGTTGTTTGTTAGCGCGATCGCTCAATGTTTTGGCTTTGGGTGATGAGTTAACTGTGGGTTTGGGTGTTTCTTTATTTCGTTCTCGTTTATTAATTGGTGGTGTTGCCACTTTATTAGCTGCTGGTGCTGTGAGTATTGCTGGTTTAATTGGTTTTGTGGGTTTACTTGTTCCCCATGCTGTACGTTTAATGGTGGGAACTGATAACCGTTTTGTTTTGCCTTTTTCTGCTGTTGCTGGTGCTTGGTTATTGATGTTTGCAGATTTATTAGCGCGACTCGGTGCGGTGGAACTTCCTGTTGGTTCGGTTACTGCTTTGTTAGGTTCTCCTTTGTTTATTTGGTTACTTTATCGTCGTTCCAGTGGTTTAGGTTAGAATTATCAATTATCAATTATCAATTATCAATTATCAATTAAAAACTATGCCTTTAGAATTAGAAAATCTCTCTGGTGGTTACACTGCTTTACCCATTGTTAAAGATGTGAATTTGTCTTTACAAACTGGTGAATGGTTGAGTTTAGTTGGTGCTAATGGTTCTGGTAAGTCTACTTTATTAAAGTTAGTTAGTCGTATTCTCTCTCCTCAAGGTGGAGTAATTTTATTGGATGGTAAAGCTATTCATTCTCAACCACCTAATTTAGTTGCTCAGAAATTAGCTCTTTTACCACAACAACAACCTGTTCCTACTGGGTTAACTGTGCATCAATTAGTTAGTTTAGGTAGAACTCCTCATCAAAAATGGTGGCAATGGGAATTAACTGGTAATGATAAACAAATTGTAGAAACTGCAATTCAAAAAACACAACTTGAAAAATTTAGCGATCGCCTAGTAGAAAATCTCTCAGGAGGTGAAAGACAACGGGCTTTTTTAGCTTTAGCTTTAGCACAAGAACCCAAGGTTTTATTATTAGATGAACCGACTACTTATTTAGATATCAATTATCAACTTCAGTTATTAGAATTACTCAAAAATCTGAATCTCCAACAACAATTAACTATCGTCACTGTTTTACATGAATTAAATTTAGCTGCTCGTTATAGTTCGAGAATTGCTTTATTAAAACAAGGTCAACTTTGGGAAGTTGGTACACCGGAAACTGTGTTAAACCCAAGTAATATTTCTGAAGTTTTTGGTGTTGAATCTTTAATTATTCAAACTCCTATTGGTTTACAGGTTTGTGCAGTTTCATCTTTATAAATTGACAATTGACAATTGATAATTGTTGTACTCAAGTTTTAAAACCTCTCCTTTCTAGGAGAGAAAATAAAAAATTGCCTATTTCCTAATTCTCTCACTTCCAGTAAGAGGTAATTTTCAGTTGTCCATTGTTAAAAAAATGTTCAAAAAACCTCCCACTACAAGAGGGTTTTACTCCTGACTCCTGACTCCTGCTATAACTGTCATAATTTATCAACAGTTATAAATTCATAACCCTGTTGTAACAGTTGGGGAATCAAAATTTTGATAGTTTCTGCTACATCTTGTCCACCACAAACTCCATCATGTAATACTATTAATGATCCATTTTGAACTTGTTTTAAAACTCGGTTCACAACAATAGAAACACCAGGACGCACCCAGTCTTCTGGAACAACACTCCACATCACTGGTCTATAATTCCACTGTTGAAATAATTGTAATGTTTTGGGTGTGAAAAAACCGTTAGGAGGACGCACATCTCTCACTTGTTCCGGTTGTAATTCACAAGCATTATAAATTGCAGTTTGGGTTTTTTCTAAACTCTGTTTAAGTTGAGTTTCTGACAGGGTGGGAAATGAATGATGTTCGTAACCATGTAACCCTATCCAATGTCCTCTATCTTTAACAGCTTTAGCAATATCGGGTGAACGGTTAACACAAACACCCAACCAAAAAAAACTAGCTGTAATTTTATAATGTTCTAAAACCTTCAATACTTGGGGTGTGTATTGAGGATGGGGACCATCATCAAAAGTAAGTGCTATTTTTTTAGTCTTACTATCTCCACACCAAAGACAGTGGGGAAAAGTTGGTTGAAGTATGCGGTAAACTATTGGAAATAGAGGTGCAAACTGCATAATTGATAATTGATAATTGATAATTGATAATTGATAATTGATAATTGATAATTTGTAATTAAGATTTAATTTTCTGCAATTATCATCATGTTAATTAGCCTTCCTAAACTTCCGATATTCCCAAGGATCAACAAATTTTCGATCATTCCAAACTCCTAGCTTTTGCTGTTGTGCTTGTGCTTCTGCCTGTTGGATGATATCTTTACTGGGACACTTGGTTAAATAAGGACGATAAACTTTAGCTAAACCTTCCTCTAACAAAACTTGTTGGATAAAAGTGCCATTTTTTAATCGCACTTCTGCCAATTTTCTACCATAGCGATCGCTTTCTATAATACCCAACTTCACGCGATCGCCTGACTGTTTCACCAATTCTTGTACCCGTATTTGTGCTTTTACTCCCCAATTAAATTGATTTATATCCCGAACCCGCCTACTATTTTTTTCTTTGTTGGTGTGAGGTATTTCTGGTGCATCCACACAAGCCAATCTAACTGTAAATTTTTGATTATCTGCACCTCTTAACACCAATGTATCACCATCACTTACCCTTTCCACAACTTCACCAGAGCCAGCAAATAGGATATTATATTCCATCAAACTCACAACAATGAGAACTGCACTTAAACCAATGATAATTTTTTTAATTAATTTATTCATTTAACGATAACAACAGTGACGACACAGACAATATTGATCTAGATGCTTTAGAAGATGCAGTTGCGGATATTGAACAATATTTAGCACAAAAGGACAAAAAACCGAAAAATTAAGAATTGTTCACCTATGAGTTAATTGTCGCTGGGCTTCATATAACATTAAAGCTGCGGCGATCGCCACATTCAATGATTCTACTCCAGGACTAAGGGGAATTTTAACTTGAGTATCTGCCATTGCGGCTAAATCATCTGACAAACCAGCACCTTCATTTCCCAGTAAAATTAAACTCGGTTTTTGCCAATCTACGTCCCAATAAGTTAAACTCGCAGTTGGTAAAGTCGCAATTACTTGCATTCCCGCTTGCTGACATTGTTGAACTGTTGCTTTTAAATCTTCACTTACTGCCTTATTTAAACGAAACCACTGCCCCGCAGATGCACGTAAAACCTTGGGATTATCTAAATCAACACTATCATCACTCAACCATAAACCCGACGCACCCGCAGCTGCCGCAGTTCTAATAATAGTTCCCAAATTACCGGGATCTTGCAAAGTTTCCACAGCCAAAACTAATCCACTCCAAGGAACTTGGTTTTCCTGTTCACCCCGTTTTGCAGTCGCTACCACACCATCTGGTTGTACTGTAGTTGCGATCGCTGCTAAAACTTCTGTACTGACAATTTCTGCCCGATTACACTGATTACAAGCCACTTGCCATAATTGAGGATGTGTCTGTTCCCATTGCGGAGTACAGCAAACTACATCTAAAGGATAATCAACCGCACAAGCTTCTTCTAACAAGTGCGTCCCTTCCAATAAAAATAATTGTTGTCTATGCCTCTCTTTGGTAGAGTGCAACTTGCGGATCTGCTTAACTAGGGGATTTTGTAAACTGGTCAGCACGATTTTAAATTTTAGATTTCGGATTTTAGAATGATCTAAAACCCAATATTATGTTAATAATGCGGAACCCGGGACTTGAACCCGGAAGCCTTGCGGCACTAGAACCTGAATCTAGCGCGTCTGCCAATTCCGCCAGTTCCGCTGGCTTTTATTATCTTATCACCAATTTCCTATTATTGCGTAAATCTTGAAAATTGTCAATATAATTCTTTATAGGGAACAGGGGACTGGGGACTGGGGACTGGGGACTGGGGAAGAAGCAGGGGGGCTGGGGACAGGGTGCAGGGGAGAAAAGAGTTATTTAGTTTTGACTTTTGACTTGATCTTGCCCAATGCCCAATGCCCAATGCCCAAAGAAAGAAAATGTAGACAAATCTACTCTTTACTGTAGAATCGAAACCAACTTCAAACCTTTATTGTTACTTATTTTTTGGAGGTAGGCTTATTAATTCTTCTAGCAGCTTACCAGAGGGCAAGTTGTCACCTGAAGCAGACTCCTCAGTCTTGCAAATTTGGGGTGGACATTCTTTGCAAGGTCATGTAAGAATCAGCGGGGCAAAAAATTCAGCATTGGTAATCATGGCTGGAGCTTTGCTTTGTTCAGGAGATTGTCGGATTCGCAATGTCCCCTTATTGGCGGATGTAGAACGCATGGGGCAAGTTTTATCCGCTTTAGGTTTGTCCTTAACCAGACAAGGGGATATGTTAGATATCAATGCCATAGATATCAGCACATCTAAAGCACCCTATGAATTAGTTACCCAACTGCGAGCCAGTTTTTTTGCCATTGGTCCAATTTTGGCGCGATTGGGTGTAGCACAAATGCCATTACCGGGGGGTTGTGCTATTGGTGCGAGACCAGTTGATTTGCACGTCCGAGGACTGCAAGCAATGGGGGCAGAGGTGCAAATTGAGCATGGTATTTGTAATGCCTACGTTCCTGGTAGCAATAAAAGATTGCAAGGGGCGAAAATTTACTTAGATACTCCCAGCGTTGGTGCAACCGAAACCTTAATGATGGCAGCTACCTTAGCTGATGGGGAAACCATTATTGAAAATGCAGCCAGAGAGCCAGAAGTAGTTGATTTAGCCAACTTCTGTAATTCAATGGGAGCAAAAATTCAAGGTGCCGGTACAAGTACCATTACCATTGTTGGTGTCGAAAAATTACATTCTACCGACTATACAATTATTCCTGATCGCATTGAAACAGGAACTTTTTTAGTCGCTGGCGCAATCACTCGTTCAGAACTGTTACTGTCTCCCGTAGCACCGGATCATCTAATTCCCGTCATTGCCAAATTGCGAGATATTGGTGTACCGATCATTGAAGAAGGTTCAGACTGTTTGCGAGTTTTACCCGCCGAAAAACTCAGAGCTACAGATATTGATACTTTACCCCATCCGGGATTTCCCACAGATATGCAAGCACCGTTTATGGCCTTGCTAACTTTGGCCGAAGGTGACAGTATCATTAACGAATCTGTGTTTGAAAATCGGCTGCGCCATGCTTCTGAGTTGAACCGCTTGGGGGCAGATATTCGCGTTAAAGGTAATACTGCCTTTGTTCGCGGAGTGCCAATGTTATCCGGCGCACCAGTAATAGGTACAGACTTACGAGCATCCGCAGCTTTAGTCATTGCTGGACTAGCAGCAGAAGGAAAAACCACTATTCAAGGACTAAAACACCTAGATCGTGGTTATGACAGATTAGATATGAAGTTACAGCAACTGGGAGCGAAAATTATTCGAGTAAATGAAGCATCGGCAGATGCTGAATTACATTCAAATCATCAAATCTCGTCAGCTTCTGCATCTATCTAGGGTCTAGAGCGTCGATTCAGTAATGCTAGGTAATTTGTTTTTACCTTGTAGGGGCGAAGCATTCGGGTGATAACCTATTGCTGAAACCAGTTCATATTCCGTCCGAATGCTTCGCCCTTACGATTAATGAATCGGTGTTATAGGAGTCAGGAGTCAGGAGTCAGGGAGAGAATATTAGAGCAAGTCCTAAGTTGACAATTTCATAGACAAAACTATACTTATATTGACAAAAATCAATATATTTTTAGGAAAAAATCAACTACTTGATATATAATACGGTGATATCAAGTATTGAATTGAGACTATTGCCGACGCGAAAACCAAGCAATGATGGTGGTAGTCTTTTTCAGAAACTTAATTGGAACACAATCGCGTCTGGCTAAGGCGTGAAAGTCTACTGAGGGATAACTGCTCCCATGCTCCCGTTGAAGTAGAAAGTAAAGTCTAGTTTTGTCTAGGTTTTATATAGCAGAATATTAGAGAATATTAACTTTTGGCTTTTGGCTTTTGGCTTTTGGCTTTTGCGATTCATATCATGTCCGGTAGAACACTTACGATCTCTGTCAACAATAGGTGATTTTTGGACTAACCGATACAAAAAGCTGATTGCTGTTAACTGATAGCTGAATGCTTACCCCAAAACAAAAATACCCCCCATTTCTGGAGGGTATTTTCTTATTTAACTAAGCTTATTAAACCCAGTTTCAGATTAACCGTTGATTGCAGGAGCAGTCAAAGCAACAGGAGCAACTTCACCAGCAGCTAAGTCT
>NZ_JACJPU010000039.1:0-53441 GCF_014696235.1 Sphaerospermopsis sp. FACHB-1194
TCGTTGTTGCTTGTTAACTTTGAGTTGGGTTTTGAATCCTAGTAGCATACAGTGATTTTACTGTAATTCTGTCACAAAGCAAAAGATGACAGGAAATTTTCAGTAAATGTGAGTATTTGTTAGTATTGGTTAAGAAAACAGTAACTAGCTACTAACCCTACCAGTGGCACAGCTAAATATTGTGCTAATTATAAGAGGATGTTTGACCACTAACTCCGGCAATTTCCATAGTGCAAACCCATGTCTAACACTTCCAAAAAAGATCAAGAAACCCCAACCGCAAGCCGCAAACGCTTATGGTTGATCATATTGAGTCGTGGTAGCATGGCGTTAGGCGCATTTTTGCTAATTGTAATCATCGGTGGTATTTGGCGTTTAAGAAATTTTATCCAAACAGAGTTAGCACCCCTAGCACAACAAAATCTTACCAATATCCTCAACCGTCCAGTTGAATTGGGAGAAGTAAAAGAATTTTCCCTCACAGGAGTTAGGTTTGCTGCTTCAGCTATCCCCCCCACACCCACGGATACAGATCGGGTGACAATAGAAGCGGTAGATGTGGGTTTTGATCCTTGGCAGTTAGTTGTTAATCGTCAATTAAAATTAGATGTTACTTTAATTAACCCAGATATTTATATTCAACAGGATAACCAAGGACGCTGGATCACTACCACTATCGCCCCACTAGAAAAACCAGGACTTATTAAAACTGATTTAGATAAACTGCGCGTTCGCAACGCCAAGTTAATATTAGTAGGAAACCAGAAAACCCAGGCAACAGGTAAAGCAGAAGCAGCAGAGAAACAAAGGAAAAATATCAATTTCCCAGTCCCCAGTTCCCAGTCCCCAATACCTGTAACATTTTCAGGACTATACGGAACTGCCCAACTGATAGAAAATAACCGACTGATTAAATTTGACGTAGCCGGAAAACCAGAGAACGGTGGTAATATTTTCCTGCAAGGAAATCTCCGCGCCCAGGCAAATTTAGAAGGTAATTTAAAGGTAAAAACGCAAGATTTATTAGCCGCAGATATTACTCGTTTGATTCAATTACCAATAAATTTACAAGCTGGTCGGGTAAATGGTGATTTACAAATTCAATTAATACCAAATCAACAAACTTTATTAGATGGTACTGCTGCTTTACAAGGGGTAACTCTACAAATTCCCCAAGTCCCACAACTATTAAGCAATACTCAGGGAAATGTCAAGTTTCAAGGATTAGCTATAGAGTTAGATAATGTAGTTAGTAATTATGGGAAAATTCCCCTTACTGCTAAAGGTTTGATTGACCGAGAAAAAGGCTTTAATTTATCAGGGCGTGTCAATGCTGTAAGTGTGTCAAATGCCCTAGAAACTCTCGAAATTAAATCACCTTTCCCTGTGAGTGGGGTAGTAAAAGCCGATTTACAGATATTAGGAAATATTGAAGAACCTGTGCTTTCAGGAACTGTGGCTAATATCAAAACTGCCAAAATTGATCAAGTTGATTTTGAGAAAGTTAGTAGTAAATTTGAGCTTTCAACTCGTGATGCTCTGCTGACTCTCAAAGATATTCAAGGCAAAACTACATTAGGGGGTGAAGTTAGCGGGGCGGGAAAAATTGCCCTGGGGAAAGTACCGCAAATCAATGTGAACTTAACTGCTAAAAATGTTCCAGGGGATGCGATCGCTAAACTTTATAATGATCATATTAACTCTACATTCAAAATTGGCACTGTTTCAGCTACAGCTAACCTCATTGGTACAGCTAACAATATTCAAACTTTTGTAAAATGGCAAGCTCCCCAAGCCACCTATGCTGCTACTGGTGAAACAATTATTAACTCAAATCGTACAGTTGATTTTCGTAATGTTGCTGTTAATATTGCTGGGAATATAATCCGGGTTTATGGTAATTATAATCCTCAAAGTTGGCAAGCTGTCGCTCAAGCTTCAGGTGTGAAATTAACACCATTTCTCAAAGAAGAACAATTAGAAAATATCTCTTTAAATAACGCAGCATTTAACGGTAAATTAATCATTTCAGGAAATTCTGAAAACTTTAAAATTACTAATATTCGTCCAGAAGATGCCAAGATTAATATTGCTGGCGGTAAAATTGCCATTTCTCGTTTTCAGTTAGAAGATAAAAACTTTATTGCTGATTTGATAGCTCAAGATGTACGCTTGGGAACAATCTTAAAACAATCTCCCCCCATTTTCAATAATCCCATCGCCGGGAAATTTACTATTGCAGGTAATACCGAAAATTTCAACTTCAATAATTTCGGTGCTATTGGTGAAGGCAGTTTAAAAGTTAATGATGGCACAATTACAGCTAAAAATATTCAAGTTAGTAATGGTCGCTACAAGGCGCAAGTTGCAGTAGAAAATGTACCTGTGCAGAGATTAGCAAATGTTCCACCTCAAATACAAGGTGCATTAGTTGGTGAGTTTAATGTTGCTGGTAATGTTGCATCTTTTCAACCTGAAACTATTCAAGCAAATGGTCAAGCAAAGTTAAATCTTGCCGGGGGAACAGTTACAGCGTCTAATATTCAACTTGCTAATGGTCGTTACCAAGCATTAGTTAATAGTTCTGGTGTACAATTAAAACGTTTAAATCAACAATTATCAGGTAAATTTGCAGGTCAGTTAAAAGTTGCTGGTATTATTGGGTCTGCGAAATTAGCTGATATTCGTGCTACTGGTCAAGTGCAATTTAGTCGAGGTATTCCGGGAATTAATTCTCCTTTAAATGCTGTAGTTTCTTGGAATGGTCAACAATTAACTATTCCCCAAGCAAGAACTCCAAATTTAAACGCCAGTGGTTATATTTTAGCCGATGCTAAACAAGTAGGTATACCAAAAATTACCCAATTAAACCTCAATGTTCAAACGCAAAATTATGACCTTAAACAATTGCCTTTGCAATTACCTAATGCGATCAATGTAGCTGGAAAAGCAGATTTTAAAGGACAAATTACCGGGAAAATCACAGCACCGAATGTTATTGGATCTTTGGGTTTGCAAAATTTGCAAGTGCAAAGCAAAATACAAAAGTTTGCCTTTGAACCATTATTAACTGGTAACATTAATTTAGTGCAAGGAAGGGGTTTAAGTTTAGATGTTGCTGGTAAAAGAGACAGACTAGCAGCTAAATTAAATGCCAATAATCAACCTAGCGCCTTTTTAGTACAGTGGCAACAAGCATCAGCTACAGGTCAATCTCAAGGCGAAAATTGGGCAGTTAAAGTTAATAATTTCCCCTTACAAGTGTTAAATTTAAACTTAAATTTAAACTTACCTAATAATCCGATTTTGGGACAAAGTGCATTAGCTGGTTTGTTAACGGGAGATTTGCAAATAAATCAAAAAACATTAGCAACGCGGGGAAATATTGCGATCGCCAAACCGCAACTTGGTAGAATTAAAGGCGATCGCTTCACCACCGAATTTCAATACAACAATAATTTAGCCACCTTAACAAACAGCGAATTTATCAACGATCAAAGTCGCTACCTGTTTGACGCTAACCTCAAACAAACTCCTCAAGGTCCCCAAGTACAAGCCAAAATTAACATCAACCAAGGCAAAATTCAAGATTTACTCACCGTTGCCCAAATATTTGAAATTCAAGATTTACAAAGAGGTTTAACACCTCCCACCTACGGTACAGCAGCAGATTTAACCACCAACCCGCGAGGTTTACCAAATCAACCTTTATTTAATCAAATTCAACGTTTAGCAGAAATTGAAGCACTTCTAGTTGCGGAAGAACAAAAACGGCTAGAATCAAAACCAATACCATATTTAAAAGACTTAAAGGGAACTTTCAACGGAGAAATTGCCATCAACACCGCTACAAAAAACGGACCAACAGCACAATTTAACTTACAAGGACAAAACTTTACTTGGGGTAGAGAAACAGAACCTAATCGGTTTTATCGTGCCGACAAAGTCATTGCTGAAGGTAGTTTTGAAAAAGGTGTTTTGCGGTTACAACCTTTACGCATCGCAGCTAAAGATAGACTCATAGCCTTTACTGGTAATGTTGGTGGTGAAGAACAATCAGGAAAATTAACAGTCGAAAAATTCCCGATTCAACTATTAAATAACTTTGTCAAAATCCCCGTAGGAATTAGCGGTAATCTTAACATTGATGCTGCTATAGCTGGTAGTATAGCCAACCCCCAAGCTAGAGGACAATTAAAAATCACAGAAGGAACACTCAATCAAAAACCAATACAGTCAGCCAACGCAGGTTTTAGTTATGCTGATGGACGTTTGAAATTTGGCAGTCAAGTCATAGCAGTAGGAAACGAACCAGTTAACATTACTGGTGATATTCCCTATAAATTACCATTTGCATCAGTAACACCAGACAACAATCAAATTACCCTAGATGTCAAAGTCAAAGATGAAGGTTTAGGATTATTAAATCTGTTCACCGATCAAATAGCTTTTGAGAACGGTGAAGGAGAAGTAGATTTAGCTGTCAGAGGAACTAGACAACAACCATTAGTTAAAGGTACTGCCTCTCTTAATAACGCCACATTTGCAGCCCAAGCTTTACAAGGTAAACTAAATAATGTGTCTGGAAAAGCCGAATTTGATTTTAATAAAGTATTAGTAGAAAACCTCAAAGGGCAGTTTAGCAATGGTAAAATAGAAGCCACAGGAGAAATACCAATTTTCAACAGTCAAAACATCCAAATAGATAAACCCTTGAGTGTGAAACTAGAACAATTAGTATTAAATCTCAAGGGATTATATCAAGGTGGTGCAAGTGGTAATTTAGAAATTACAGGTTCAGTATTACAACCAGCAATTGGTGGTGAGATAGAATTATCTAATGGTCAAGTTTTACTAACAGAATCTGATACACAAACCTTATCTCAAACAGGTTCTGATTTATCAATCATCGCCGCTAACAAGCAAAACAAAACTAGTGATCTTGAAAGCGGAATAACCAGATTAAATAATTTGCAAATCAAGCTAGGAAAAAGTGTAGAAATAGCTCGTCCACCTGTTTTTAACTTCCTAGCAACTGGTGATTTAAATGTAAGTGGTACTTTAAATAATCCTATACCCGCAGGAACTATCAGATTAACCAAAGGTGGCGTAAATTTATTTACTACCCAATTCAATTTAGCTCGTAACTATAAACATACTGCAACTTTTAAAACTTCTGATCCTCGTGATCCTGAGTTAGATATTAAACTGTTTGCTAAAGTGTTAGATGGAATCCAAACAATTGATCTCAGCAGACAAGTTTCTACAGGGTTATCAGAATTAGAAACCGTCCGCGTCGAAGCAATAGTTAAAGGTCTTGCTAGTCAACTAAATGAGAATTTAGAATTAAAAAGTAGTCCCTCACGTTCACAAACAGAAATTGTCACTTTGTTAGGAGGTGGGTTTGTAGACACCCAAGGACGTGGTGACACAACATTGGGTTTAATTAATATTGCTGGTTCGGCTGTTTTCAATAACTTTCAAGCTGCATTTAGCCAAATTGGAGATGCTTTTGGTTTAAGTGAACTGCGGATATTTCCTACCATTCTTTCTGATAAACCCGAAGCAGGTAAAAGCAACTCGACTATAGAATTAGCATTAGAAGCAGGTGTGGATATTTCTAGCAAATTTTCCTTTTCTACGATCAAAATTTTAACCGCTAGTGACCCCTTTCAATGGGGTATTAATTACAGAATTAATGATGATTTTCGTGTTCGTGCTTCCACAAATTTAACTGATGATAGTCGGGCAATTATTGAGTTTGAAAGAAGATTTTAACTGGGGACTGGGGACTGGGGACTAGGGACTAGGGACTAGGGACTAGGTAATCATTTTATTTTTCCCAATTACCAATTACCAATTACCAATTACCAATTACCAATTACCAATTACCAATTACCAAATAAATGATATTATTTTTTCTCAGCACAACCTTCTAAAACCCTATTTCCTAACATCAAAATAGCTGAATACGGGTATTTTTGATCTGACATCCCATCACTACAAGTATTAACTTTTCGCAGAATTAACATATTGTTTTCCCGACCTCTAAAGCGGTATACTCTAACTAAATCATTTGGTCTTCCTTGGGCTGTTAATGGTGCTGTATAACGGAAGATTTGCTGTTTAATTTCTGGAGAACTATAAATAATTCCCCGTTTACCAACAGTCACACTCCAAAATGGTTCTGTACCCCTAGCAACAAATTCTTCAATTTTAGATGATTGGGCAATACTCTGATTAGACACTAACACTGTTGCACCAATTCCTAAAACGACTAAAGAAGAAATTAAGGTTTTCATGGTTAGTAATTAATATTGATGTTTGAGTCTGACAAGTAAGAATACAGAACGCAAAACGCAGAATCCAGAATACAGCCAGAAAATTCCAGTAAATAATACCATAGAGGGAAGAGAGTTTTTCTGTTTACTATTGATGTTAGTGACAGAATTCCTGTAACTTTAGGTCAAGTTCGTTCTTGGTCTGTGCCGAAATAATTAAGGTTTGCTGAAAATTTTCAGCAACCCCTAATTACACACCCAAATTACCATCTTGCTGATTAATTGCTAATCGCAAAAGTGATAATCCTAAAATGATTAAAAATAACACCAAGCCCATTGTACAAGCATAGGTAAATTCTAAATTACTAAATGCCTGTTCATATAAATAGTAAACAATTGTTTTAGAACTATTCAGGGGTCCGCCTCCTGTCATAATATAAACTTCTTCAAAGACTTTAGTGGCAGAAATCGCCGAAATTACCGCTACTAAAGCTAAATAAGGCTGCATTAAAGGAATGGTAATATCTAAATGTTTGCGAATACCATCTGAACCATCAATTGCTGCTGCTTCATAAACATCAGCAGGAATAGATTGCAATCCCGCTAAATAAATTACCATGTAATATCCTAATCCTTTCCAAATAGTTACAGCCATTACACTAGCTAAAGAAATGGGGACAATTCCTAATATTTTCTCTGGACTTGTTAACCAAGGAATTCCTTCGGGAAATATACCTAAAGTTTTCAAGAATTGATTTAATAAACCGTTTTCTGCATACAACCATTTCCAAGCTATACCTGCAACAACCATTGAAATGACTACAGGTGTATAATATGCAGTTCTAAACCAATTCATACCCCGCAATTTTTGATTTACTAAAATCGCTAAAATCAAGGGAGTAATTACCAAAATTGGCACAACTCCAACAAGATAGAGAAAGGTGTTTTCTAAGGTTTTCCAAAAAACAACATCTTTCCATAAACGCAGAAAGTTGTCAAAACCGATAAATTTAGGCGCTTCTCCAATATCTTGATAGCTGGTAAAGCTGAGGTAAAATGCTTGCAGCGCAGGCCAAAAAACAGTTAAGCTTAATAAAACTAAAGCTGGTAATAAAAATAGATAAGGTGTTAGTCTCTGTTGAATAATTATCCAGTTTTTAGGTGTTAATTTATTCATCATATATTAATCAGGGAACAGTTTACAGTCAACTGTTAACAGTGAACATTGAAAACGGCTAACTGTCAACTGATAGCTGGTAAATGATAGCTGATAGCTGATATTAAGAAGTAATAAGTTAATTATGAAGATTGAATAAATGGACTATGATTCTAATACAAACTGGTGTGCCACTGAAACTGTTAGAAAAACTGTTGTTTTTTTGGTAGTAAAATTTTAGTGGTACTGATAACGTAACTAACAAAAAGTTTCTTAAAGATCAAGAACCTTGGATTTTGTTACTGTTATCTACACTTTGTTTATAACACGTACACAACTGATGGAATCTATGCGCCAGATTTTAATCCGCTTTCCCTGGCGCTTTTTCATAGCTGTAAATCAGGGAATAGGGAATAGGGAACAGGGAACAGGGAAGAAATTTATTTTTAATATCCTGACTCCTGACTCCTGACTCCTGACTCCTGACTTCTTACAAAAAATCACCTCCAGCGAAGGTCAGTCACCAGAGGATAGAATCAAAGACATTGGAATGTGGACTAGTCTTGATATCAATTTATCTTGCTCACAAACCTATGCACTCTATCGAAAGGAAAGGGTTTTGATTTATGCTTTCTACGTCGAATGAAGTATGATGATGATAATTTAGAAGTTAGGAGTGCAGTTTTGTGGTCAATTTTCAATAGTGGTGGAAACTGATACCAAAAAAAAGACCCCCGGTTATACACCGAGGGATTCTGCAAGTCGGAATTATCGCACAAAGACATTCGCGCATCTAGGATAGCAATGCAACACTGCAAATATCTGCCAAAATGCCATAAATATATAGAGATCCGATTTGATCATACCTCTGGTGAAAATTATCGTAGGTAAAATTCATGAATTGTCCCTACAAAGGTTTGGTGCTTATGCAAATTTAATTACTACCAGATGTCTATTGATGTCGGCGTACTGGTGTACTGATTTTTTTTTCAAAAATGGACAATTGACAATTGACAATTATCTTTCAGGAGAAAGTGAGAGAATTGGCTAATAGAAAATTTTTTCTTTTTTTTCTCCTGCAAATTTAAGGTTTTAAACCTTGAATTTGATAGTTGTCAATTATCAATTATCAATTATCAATTGTCTATACCAATGATGTATTGCTAACCACCCGACTGATAACAAACCTGCCAAACTCAAGGTTAAACCACTAAAGGGAATTAATAATGCAAATACTGGTAAGATTGCTCCAGCAATAGTACAAATAATGGCGGCTAAAGCAGCGTGACGATTTGCACCTAAACCATAGATGAAACCAAGTAAGATTAATGAAATCATTAACCAAGCTATTTCTGCATTCATTACCCGCGCCATATAGGTTAAAGTTAATAAGCAAGCAAAGAAAATACCCGCAGCGATCGCCAAATTTTTTAAACTCATGGGTAGGGACAAATATAAAAGCAATATCCACCACAAAAATAAGGCTGGTGCTAACAGTAATAACCGGGGTATAATCCCAGTTTTTCCTATTGGTTTGGTGGCAGTAAATACACCAAAGGGATTTCTTACAGAAACATTTTCATCAAATATCCAAGTAAATTGGGTACTGTCACCATCATTTTTAATTTCATGAGGAACTATCCCACTAGCAAAATCAGCATTTCTAAAATTAGCAATTGTTGTGAGGCGAAATTGAGAAAGTAATTGATTTGTGGCATTATAAACCCAACGGGGTCCACCTTGCGCTTGATAGCTAACTTTAATTGTGGTTTCTTGTCCTGGTTCTAAGCGAAAGGGAAAACCATAATCACCAGGGTTTATTTGTTTTAATCTTGTTCCATCTTTTTCTACTTTATAACTAGAAAGTAAGGAATAACCGTAGGGTGGTGGTGCTTCAAAGAAAAAACTATTAACATCACTTAGTGAATTGACAATTTTATAATCAGCAGTGTAATCTGTATTATAAATGGCACTGCGATTTTGCACGTTCACACTTTGGTCAATTTTAACTTGAATATTTGAACCTGCTAAGTTTAAATAGCGAGTAACTTTTTGTTTATCTGTCACCTTGACTATTTTGCCGTTAACTTGAGTAGTATAGCTATAAGGTTCTTCGATAATGTAACGCACTTGGGGCGCAATTTGTTCTAATTTATCACCTGCTACACTTTCCGCTACTTGTGCTACTTTTGCTTGTTCCCAATGATGGTAACGGTTGCTTAAAGTAGAAGTGAGGAAAAATCCCGTAACTACTAAAATTAAAATCAAGGCTAAATGTTGTAGTCCTTTGAGAAGTTGGGAATAACGAATTGACCATTCACCAAAGAAAACAGCTTGTTCGCTGGTGTTGCGTCTCAGAGAAAAACTGATGAGAGCGATCGCCACTCCCAAGGCTACAATTAAAAATACAAACAATAGTGAACCTTGAAGTAGTTGGGTACCAAACTTGATTAATTCATCAGGATGTGTTAAATCTGGTAGTCCGGGAATACCTTGAGCAATAGCAGACATGGGTAAGTATGTAGGTTTTCAGATATTTAAACAGCGTGACAGATATACTTTCCAAAAGTTTCTGCAAAAATACTAGGAAAATATTGTGAGGCTTTTTGGTTTATTCAGCATCCCCTAAATAGGTCGGCGTTAAAAATTGTCGTTATGGCAAGACAAAAGGATGCAAAGGACACAAAGGCAGAAACGAGGGAAAATCTCAAAGATCAGAAAATTACGTTATTATTAAGGACTGTTTCACTGTGTAACCTTCCCTCTGTCAATATGTCAGAACACCTAGCAACAAATTTGAGCGATCGCCTCCCCTATCCCCAAAACAACCAAAATACTATTCGCATTCGGGGCGCTAGGCAGCACAATCTCAAAAATATTGATTTGGAATTACCCCGCGATCAGTTAATTGTGTTTACTGGTGTTTCTGGTTCGGGTAAGTCTTCTTTGGCGTTTGATACGATTTTTGCAGAAGGTCAACGGCGTTATGTGGAATCTCTGAGCGCTTATGCTCGGCAATTTTTGGGTCAGTTGGATAAACCCGATGTGGAATCTATCGAGGGTTTAAGTCCTGCCATTTCCATTGACCAAAAATCAACTTCCCACAACCCCCGTTCTACAGTGGGAACTGTCACGGAAATTTATGATTATCTGCGGTTGCTTTATGGCCGTGCTGGTGAACCCCATTGTCCCCATTGCGATCGCTCTATTTCCCCCCAAACCATTGATGAGATGTGCGATCGCATCCTTGCACTTCCTGACCGCACCCGTTTTCAAATTCTTGCACCAGTCGTCAGAGGAAAAAAGGGAACTCACCGCAAACTAATTTCTAGTTTAGCCGCTCAAGGTTTTGTTCGGATCAGGGTCAATGGAGAGGTCTTGGAACTCTCAGATTCCATTGAATTGGATAAAAATATTACACATAATATAGAACTGGTTATTGACAGGCTCGTAAAAAAAGACGATATACAGGAGCGTCTAGTCGATTCTCTCACCACCTGCCTTAAGCAATCTAACGGAATAGCTATAATTCAAGTATTAAATGATACATCAGATAAGTCAGCGCAGGAGCGACAACATAGTAAGTATATAATAAATGGGGGGGAAAGTCAAGGTATTTCGGAACAAAAATTACCATCAGAAATGGTATTTTCAGAAAACTTTGCTTGTCCAGAACATGGTGCGGTAATGGAAGAATTATCACCACGTTTGTTTTCTTTTAATTCTCCCTATGGTGCTTGTTCTCACTGTCATGGAATTGGCACTTTAAGAAGGTTTTCTGAAGAATTGTTGATACCTAATCCCGAAGCACCGATTTATGCAGCGATCGCACCTTGGTCAGAAAAGGAAAATTCCTATTATTTAGAGCTATTATATACACTGGGTTTAGATTATGGATTTGAGTTACAAACTCAATGGAAGAATTTAACCAGGGAACAGCAACAAATTGTTTTACATGGAGAGGAAAAACGAACCACAGAGACACAGAGAAAGCAGAGTTTTAAAGGTGTAATTCCCATTTTGCAACGGCAATATGAGGGAGGAACAGAATTAGTTAAGCAGAAATTAGAAGAATATTTAATAGATCAACCTTGTGAAGTTTGTGGGGGGAAAAGATTAAAGCCGGAAGCTTTAGCTGTGAAATTAGGACAATATGGAATTTTAGATTTAACGAGTGTGTCAATTCGGGAATGTCGGGAAAGGGTAGAACATTTAAAATTAAGCCCCCGACAAATGCAAATTGCTGATTTAGTTTTACGGGAAGTTAAAGCTAGATTACAATTTTTATTAGATGTTGGTTTGGATTATTTAACCTTAGATCGTCCGGCAATGACATTATCAGGAGGAGAAGCACAAAGAATTAGATTAGCAACACAAATCGGTTCTGGTTTAACAGGTGTTCTGTATGTTTTGGATGAACCAAGTATCGGTTTGCATCAAAGAGATAACGGACGTTTGTTAAAAACTTTAACCAAATTACGAGACTTAGGAAACACATTAATAGTTGTCGAACACGATGAAGAAACTATTCGGGAAGCAGATCATATAGTTGATATTGGACCTGGTGCGGGTATTCATGGGGGAAATATTATTGCTCAGGGAAATATAGAAGACTTGTTAAATGCGGAAGCTTCTTTAACAGGTGCTTACCTATCAGGAAAAAGAGTAATTCATACCCCTGGAACAAGAAGAGAAGGAAACGGTAGAAGTTTAAGAATTAAAAACGCCCATCGTAACAACTTAAAAAACATAGATGTAGAAATTCCCTTAGGAAAACTGGTGGCTGTTACTGGAGTTTCTGGTTCAGGAAAATCAACTTTAATCAATGAATTACTTTATCCAGCTTTACAACATCATCTTTTAAAAAGAGTACCCTTACCAAAAGAAATAGAAGAAATTAAAGGATTAAACTGTGTAGATAAAGCCATAGTTATAGATCAATCACCCATAGGCAGAACACCCAGATCAAACCCTGCAACTTACACAGGAGTTTTTGATGTTATTAGAGAAGTATTTTCCCAAACCATCGAAGCCAAAACCAGAGGATATAAACCAGGACAATTTTCCTTCAATGTCAAAGGTGGCAGATGTGAAGCTTGTAGCGGACAAGGAGTAAACGTCATAGAAATGAACTTTTTACCAGACGTTTATGTACAATGCGAAGTTTGTAAAGGAGCAAGATATAACAGAGAAACCCTACAAGTTAAATACAAAGAAAAATCAATCTCTGACGTTTTAAACATGACAGTAGAAGAAGCATTAGCATTTTGTGAAAACATTCCCAAAGCAGTCACCAGATTACAAACATTAGTAGATGTAGGATTAGGATATGTACAATTAGGACAACCAGCCACCACATTATCAGGAGGAGAAGCGCAAAGAGTCAAACTAGCAACAGAATTATCTCGACGTGCAACCGGGAAAACATTATATTTAATAGATGAACCAACAACCGGGTTGTCTTTTTACGACGTTCATAAATTATTAGATGTTTTGCAAAGATTGGTGGATAAAGGAAATTCGATTTTAGTCATTGAACATAATTTAGACGTTATCCGTTGTGCAGATTGGGTAATAGACTTAGGACCAGAAGGAGGAGACAAAGGAGGAGAAATTATTGTTGCGGGAACACCAGAAGAAGTTGCAAAAAATCAACGTTCCTACACAGGAAAATATCTGCAACAAGTATTAAAACAATATCCACCCCAAAACCCTCTTTAACGTCTCTTCCTTCGTGTCCTTTGCGTTCTTTGCGGTTCGTTTCTTAAATCTTCAATTCTCACGCAGAGACGCAGAGACGCAAAGGAAGAATATAATCATATATATATAAGGAGAAAACCCCATGCAGCTAACAATAAAAGATGTAGAAATACTGCAACAAAACCTATCCAAAGAACAAGAAGACTATCAAATAGAACTGCAAGAAGGAAACCTCCTAGTTATGGGACCATCAGATATTGAATCAAGTGAAATAGGTGCAGAATTGATCAGATTATTAGGTAACTGGATTAAACCCCGGAACTTAGGGAGAATATTTGACTCTAGCGGTGGTTTTATTATGCCAAACACCGACCTCCGCGCACCCGATGTTTCCTTTGTTGTTGCTTCCAGATTAAAACGCACAGTTAGAGACTTTGGAAACCTAGTTCCTGATTTGGTGGTAGAAATTAAATCAAAAACTGATAGAATCGGAAAATTAGAAGATAAAGTTAAACTCTTTTTAGAACAAGGTGCAAAAATCGGCATATTAATTAATCCTGATGAAAGAACCGTAAGCGTATATCGTCCCAACGGAGAAATTGAAACATTAACAGGAGATGATAAATTAACCATTCCCGAATTACTTCCTGGTTGGGAAATAAACATCTCTGAAATTTGGCCACCTGTATTTGAATAAATTAAAAACCCTCTTTAACTTCTCTTCCTTCGTGTCCTTCGCTTCTTCGTGGTTCGTTTCAAAAAAAATCTTCAATTCTCACGCAAAGACGCAAAGACGCAAAGAAAGAGTATAATTATCAATATAGTAAAGGAGAAAAGTTTATGCAGTTAACAATAAAAGACGTAGAAATACTACAACAAAACCTAGCAAAAGAACAAGAAGACTATCAAATAGAACTGCAAGAAGGAAACCTCCTAGTTATGGGACCATCAGATATTGAATCTAGTGAAATAGGCGCTCAGTTAATACATTTGTTAAAACTGTGGGTTAATCCCCGGAACTTAGGGAGAATATTTGACTCTAGCGGTGGTTTTATTATGCCAAACACCGACCTCCGCGCACCCGATGTTTCCTTTGTTGTTGCTTCCAGATTAAAACGCACAGTTAGAGACTTTGGAAACCTAGTTCCTGATTTGGTGGTAGAAATTAAATCAAAAACTGATAGAATCGGAAAATTAGAAGATAAAGTTAAACTCTTTTTAGAACAAGGTGCAAAAATCGGCATATTAATTAATCCTGATGAAAGAACCGTAAGCGTATATCGTCCCAACGGAGAAATTGAAACATTAACAGGAGATGACAAATTAACCATTCCCGAATTATTTCCTGGTTGGGAAATAAACATCTCTGAAATTTGGCCACCTGTATTTGAATAAATTAAAAACCCTCTTTAACTTCTCTTCCTTCGTGTCCTTTGCGTCCTTTGCGGTTCGTTTCAAAAAAATCTTCAATTCTCACGCAAAGACGCAAAGAAGAGAAAGAAAGGTTATAATATCGAAATATTAAAGGAGAAAGATTAATAATGCAAACCATAAAACTAGAATCTCACATTGGTAATGATGGAATTTTACACATACCCTTACCAGAAATCAAAGATGCTGATGTAGAAGTAATTATAGTTTATCAACAAGTTCAAAAACCGCAAAAACGTCAATGGTCTTCAGAATTTTTGAGTACATTTGGAGCGTGGGAAGGAGAAGCATTAGAAAGAGCGCCCCAAGAAGAACAATTTGAAAGAGAACCATTGTTATGATTTATCTGTTAGATACCAATACTTGTATTGGTTATATTAATCGTCGCAATAACTCAATCTATCAGCGTATTACTTCTTTATCTCCAGAAGAAGTAGTTATTTGTGATATTGTAAAATTCGAGCTTTATTATGGAGCATATAATAGTTCTCGGACAGAAGAAAACCTAGCAACTCTAAACAAATTTTTTGGAGATGTTGTCAGTTTACCTTTTGATGGTAAAGCTGCTGCTATATGTGGATATCTCCGCTCTCAACTCAAAACTCAGGGAACACCCATAGGCAGTTATGATTTGCAAATTGCGGCGATCGCCCTAACTAACAACTTAACATTAGTCACCCACAACACCAGAGAATTTTCACGCATTCCCGAATTAAAATTAGAAGACTGGGAAAATGTCTAATTCCTAATATCCTGGATTTAAGAATTTACAGGATGTAAACATCAACAAAAATTCTTCCTCTCTTCCTCTCTTCCTCTCTTCCTTCGTGTCCTTCGCTTCTTCGTGGTTCGTTTCTTAAAAATCTTCAATCCTCACGCAAAGACGCAAAGACGCAAAGGAAGAAAGAGAAATTATCATATTCAGTCACCAAGTCAGCGATCGCACTCCTGAGAATTGTTTAAAAAATTCAGGACTTAAACTACCGGATAATTAAACCTTTTACAGGCTTTAACTGAAAGTAGTCAAAGTTAACAGTATTTAATTTTAATTAGGGTTTGCTGAATAAACCTAAAACCTTGATATATCAAAGGTTAGAGGCTGATAAACAGGAAAAAAGTGCAAGGGTTTTGAAGGGTATACCGGAAAAAGTGTGCATTTTTTGGGATTTCAAGAGATGGCAAAGAAATTTTCAAATCTTCTCCTGACTCCTGACTCCTGACTCCTGACTCCTATGCCCTCACGGAAAGACTTTCTCAGCAACCCCTAATTAATCAATGGTAAAAATAATCCTGAAAATCCTTAAATCCTGGACATCCTGATATGGCTTACGCCACGCTTCGCTATCAGACAAATAAAATCCTTTTTATTTCAATAAACCCCTCTCTTAAAAAACTGCTGCAAAATCTCCCCCGGTCCCCGATCCCAAGTATCAATATGTTCAAAAATCAAACCCTGATCATTTAACTTATAAGTGGAATAACCATTAAAAAATAACCGCGCTTTCCAAGGAACACGCAACACACCCCGCACCGTCCACGTTGCTAAAATTGTACTTTCATCAGTTTGAGAAACATCATGTAAATCAAAAGCAAGTTCCGTAAAAAATAACTGTCCGTGAAAACGCAACGTCCAAAAAATAATCCGATAATTAAACTTACCCTTAAATTTATTCACCGGGTCACGAAAAAAGATATCCTCAGAATAAATATCATAAGAAATATCCTGCTCAAATAAGGTCGGTAAATCTTGCTTGAGAATCTCAATTGTTTGTTTTGTTTCTAATTTCATCACTGAAGTTATACCTTAAAAATCTTTCTTAAATGTTTTTCCAATCTTTACCGCTCAAAATTCCATCGCTGCCGCAATGTTTTTTCTTGACTTGAGAACCTGACTATCAGTTTTCGTTCACCAGACACCTCGTATTTTTACTCTACTCATTGACAACCTAACTTTTTATAGATGTTCTCACGAAAAATACTTTGTATAATTGCTCTTAATGAAAATTACAGAAGTTTTTAATCTATCAAATGTTATGTCTATCATCGAAAATTCCTGGACACACGCTTACATCACCACCAATGGCATCAAATTACATTATGTCACCCAAGGGGACGGACCGTTAATGTTAATGTTGCATGGTTTTCCAGAATTTTGGTACTCGTGGCGGCATCAAATACCCCCATTTTCTCAAGATTACCACGTTGTTGCTCTTGATTTGCGTGGTTATAACGATAGTGATAAACCTCAATCGCAGTCTGCTTATGTGATGGATGAATTTGTTAAAGACATAAAAGGAGTAATCAAAGGTTTAGGATATGAAAGTTGTATTTTAGTCGCTCATGATTGGGGTGGTGCGATCGCTTGGAATTTTGCCTACGCTCACCCTGACATGGTAGAAAAATTAATCATACTCAACCTCCCCCATCCCGCCAAATTTGCTCAAGGTTTAAGCACACCCCAACAATTATTACGTAGTTATTATATTTTCTTATTTCAACTGCCGTTGCTTCCTGAACTAATCCTGCAAGCTTCAGACTACGAAGCTATAGCCAAAGCTATTCAAGGTACAGCTTTTAATAAAAATGCCTTCACAAAAGCAGACATTGAAGCCTATAAAGACGCAGCCGCAAAACGAGGTGCAATGACAGCCATGTTGAACTATTACCGTAACATTTTTCAACAGGGTATCCTCCACAAACATTGGAGTATTCTGGAAGTTCCTACCCTGATGATTTGGGGAGAACATGACACCGCACTAGGTAAAGAACTTACCTATGGTACACAAGAATACGTCAGAAACTTACAAATCAAATATATTCCTAATTCTGGTCATTGGGTACAACAAGAACAGCCAGAATTAGTCATAGAGTATATGCGCGAATTTCTTGGCTAAAACCACCTATTTATTAATAGTAAACAATACTCATTTACTTCTACAACAAAACTATGCTCAATGATACAAGTTAAAAATATTTAACACAAAATTTAACATTAGCTTAACATTAGCAATTTTCCAAAATTCAGTATTTAGAAATAGCTAAGACCTAACCCCAGTCATAGTTATAGCATTACTCACCAACGGTTAAAACATCACATCTAATTTGTGAGATAAATCAACATTCTTGAGCCATTTAGTGAGATAATAAAGTTGTGAGGAAAATGAACGGGTACTATTATCTAAAAGGAAGGGGGAATATTATGAAACGCCAGCTATTAGCCGCTATAGCCTTAGCCGCTCCCCTGTTTTTTGTTAACTCAGTACAAGCAGGAAATACCCAAGACCTACAAAAACTTTTATCCACTGGGGAATGTCCTAAATGTCAACTCTCAGGAGTTAACCTCAGAGGCGCTCATTTAATTGGTGCAGACTTACGAGGAGCAAACCTCCGGGGTGCTAACTTACAAGAAGCCAACCTCGAAGGTGCAGACTTAACAGGGGCAAATTTAACAGGTGCAAATTTAACATCTGCTTTTGTTACTAATGTCAATTTAAAACAAGCGAATCTTAATAATGCAAATCTCACCAATGCGATTATTAATGATTCCAACGTCTATCAAGCATCAATGAATAATCTCACCATTACTGATGCAGAAATCTATAATACTGCCATTGGTGTAGGTGGAGAAAATGCAGAAATTCCTGATTGGGATGACGTTGTTAAGGGTAATTAAGTAGGGTTTGCTGAATAAACCTAAAACCTTGATATATCAAAGGTTAGAGGCTGATAAACACAGAAATTAGTGCAAGGGTTTTGAAGGGTATACCGGAAAAAGTGTGCATTTTTTGGGATTTCAAGAGATGGCAAAGAAATTTTCAAATCTCCTCCTGACTCCTGACTCCTGACTCCTGACTCCTATGCCCTCACGGAAAGACTTTCTCAGCAAACCCTAAGTAATAGATGCAAATAAGATACCCGCTTTCTTAAAGAAAGTGGGTATCTGGGTTTGATCGTTCTAAGTTAATGCAGGTGCGATCGCTTCAGAAAGATACTTATTCGCCGCCTGCTTCAAAACCTCTACCTTATCAGTCCGTTCCCAAGGTAAATCTAAATCAGAACGTCCCAAGTGACCATAAGCTGCAACGTCCTGATAAAAACGTCCGCCTCTTTCACTAGGTAAGTTGCGTAAATTGAAAGTGTGGATAATTCCTGCTGGACGCAGTTCAAAGTTATCTTTGACTAATTGCAGTAAGATTTCATCATCAACCTTACCAGTGCCAAAGGTATCCACAAAAATACTTACAGGTCTGGCTACACCAATAGCATAACTTAACTGGACTTCGCATTTTTCAGCTAAACCCGCAGCCACAATATTTTTCGCCGCATAACGAGCCGCATAAGCCGCAGAACGGTCTACCTTTGTGGGGTCTTTACCAGAGAAAGCACCACCACCATGTCGGGAATAACCACCGTAGGTATCAACAATGATTTTCCGTCCTGTCAGTCCAGAATCTCCTTGAGGTCCACCAATCACAAATTTACCAGTGGGATTGACTAAAAACCGTGTATCCTCAGTTGGTTTAACTGCAATATCGCCAAACACAGGCATGACTACCGCAGTCCACAGGTCTTCTTTAATCTTAGCTTGCACCGCCGCATCATCCGTAATATCCCCAATATTAGGTGTATGCTGGGTGGAAATTAAGATTGTATCAATACCTACAGGTTTACCATCTTCATAAACTACGGTAACTTGGGTTTTACCATCAGGTCGCAAGTATGGCAAATCTCCAGTTTTCCGCACTGCTGCCAATCTTCGGGCAATGCGATGAGCTAAACTAATGGGTAAAGGCATCAATTCTGGTGTTTCGTTACAAGCAAAACCGAACATGATACCTTGATCACCAGCACCAATTTTATCAAATAGTTCTTCACTATCAGCACTACGGGTTTCGTGGGCAGTATTTACACCTTGGGCAATATCCGGTGACTGCTCATCCAAAGCTACGAGTACACTGGCACTATTGGCAGAAAAGCCGTTAACTGCGTCAGTATAACCAATTTCCGCGATTTTTTTACGAGCCAGATTGACAAAATTTACATTGGCTTTTGTGGTAATTTCTCCAGTAATTAATACTAATCCAGTATTAACAACTACTTCAGCCGCCACCCGGCTACTAGGGTCCTGTGTCAACAAAGCATCCAGAATAGTATCAGAGATTTGATCACAGATTTTATCTGGATGACCTTCAGTTACAGACTCGGAGGTAAATAAATAGCGTCGAGACAAAGGAAAATCCTCCTGGAATAACTGGAATAATTTTATTCACTGACTAAATTTGGTTATTTTAGTTTCAGCTACTCATTTCTCAAATCATAACCATATTGACACAGAGAACAGGGAACAGGGAACAGGGAACAGGGAAAAAATTTACTTTCTCCACAACAAAAAAGGGGTACACCCACAGATGCAACCCCTTTTTGTGTTTAACAACATTGCTGGTTCTAGACTTGAGCCGCTAACTTTGCTTCCTTAGCTGTCAATTGTTCATAAACAGCACGCATTTTTAAACCTGTCAACACTTGGAACAAACCAGTTCCATTATTAGAACCTGGATATTCACGGTGTTGCAGTAATAAGTGAGTCATCTCACCTGTGTATTTGGTAGATGTGTTGCTCAGATGGTTTTCGATGTAAATTACTTCGTCCAGGTTGTCAAACTGACCATCTACTTCTAAAACAGATACATAACGACCGTAGTACACATCAGAACCGTAGTAAAGCTGCATACCAGGGTAAGAACAGGTCAGTTTGCGTCCACAAGGAGTCCACTGAATGGTTGAACCTTCATCAAACAAGTATGCTGGATCAAACCCTTCCTTACCTTCTTTTTGTAACATCCGTACCCGCAATACTTTGCGCTCGGTATCATTTTTGATCAAGTTTGTGGGTAATACCTGTAAAACCACATCCGCAAATTCTCTTTGTGGTTCAATGAACTTTTCAAAGTCAGGTTTACGAGAATTGATTTGGGCTAATACATCTTCATAGCGGTGTCCACGTTCCGCCATATCTCGTTGAATCTTCCAGGCAATTTTGACTTCATCACTGATGTCAAAGTAAACACTGAAGTCTAGTAAGGCTCTCACCCGCTCATCATATAGAGGATGCAGCCCCTCAACTACTATAATGTGGTTGGGCTTAATCCGTTCTGGAGGATCAATCATGCCGGTTTCGTGGTTATAAATCGGCTTATCAACGGCATTACCTTCTTTTAGAGCTTTGATTTGCTCATACATGAGGTCAAAATTGTTTGCCCTGGGATCGAGTGCAGTGATACCAGTTTCTTTGCGTTGTTTACGATCAAGGCAATGATAGTCATCCAAGCAGATAACTGTCATTAATTCTTCACCAAATAAGTCGATCAACCGACGCAAAAACGTAGACTTACCGCACCCAGAGTCTCCAGCTACTCCAATCAATACCACGCGTTCCGGCTTACTTGTCATAAATCTCCTCTAAATACTAAAAAGATGACCAAATCAATATTTTTTTCACACAACAGATTTTTGAAGCTAGAGGTTTTACTCTAAGGGTAAAACCCTGCGTTCTTTTTATCCAGCATAAATACAGCATATCAGGGTAGTGATCAACATAGTCCTGTTAACTACTGATTTCTACTATCCTGAGTTCTGGACTGGTAAGTATTTAATCCTAGTGGTATACTAGATTTTAACAGAAAGATGTATTTTGTAACAGGCGTTGCTGTTAAAAACAATTGAATGGTGTAACAGTCTTATTCAACCATATTTTAGTTGACAATCGGCAACAGCAAACAGGCAATATTGATCTTTTTCCTAGCTCCTGGCTTCCGACTCCTGAATTCTCACATATTTGCCTGTTGAAAACTACTAAAGGGTATGTATAATCAGAAAAATAATAAATTTAAATAAATTATTTCGTTTTATAGCGTAAATAATGACTATTATATGTTATTAGGAGAAGCAATAAGTATGTAATTAGTAAAAAAAAGTTTAAATTGATTTACTATTAACATTCTGTCAAAGACTTATCATCTACCTTAGAAGATGAACAGGTGTGTTGGATACCATACCTAATATAGTCTTTGCCGAGTGTACTGAGCAGGGCATCATTTTCATGATGCTGTTTTCTCACATTGTCAGTTTTATGCTTTTATGCAACGAAAATCCGGTAAACTTAAAGCTGACAATATGATGGGAATTTTTTTGATAAACGGTTAAGTAAATATTGGAGTGGTAGAACGAATGTACAATCAAGGTGCTGTTGAGGGTGCTGCCAACATAGAATCAGGTAGCCGCGTCTTCGTATACGAAGTGGTGGGTCTGCGTCAGAATCAAGAATCTGATCAAACGAACTACCCTATTCGTAAAAGTGGCAGTGTATTCATCAGAGTACCTTACAACCGCATGAATCAAGAAATGCGAAGGATCACTCGTCTAGGCGGTAAAATTGTTAGCATTCAGCCTATATCGGTGCTACAGCCAGTTAATGGTCAAGGAGCCGTAGACAGTGCTAACAGAGAAGTCAGCGAGCCAGTGACACCTGTAAATGCTAACAATGAGGAGATTGGTAAAGACGCACCCGTGAGTACCAGTAGCGAAGCCAAAGGTTTCGCTAAACCATCTAAGGATAAAAAAGGTAACACGATGACTCAAGCGAAAGCCAAACACGCTGATGTTCCTGTGAACACTTATCGTCCTAATGCTCCTTTTATCGGTAAGGTAATCTCTAATGAGCCGTTAGTAAAAGAAGGCGGAATTGGTATTGTTCAGCATATCAAGTTTGACTTGACAGGTAGTAACTTAAACTACGTAGAAGGTCAAAGTATTGGTATTATTCCCCCTGGTATAGACAAAAAAGGCAAGCCCGAAAAGCTGAGGCTTTATTCTATTGCTTCCACTCGGCATGGTGATGATGTAGACGACAAGACAGTATCATTGTGTGTTCGTCAATTGGAATATAAAGATCCAGCAAGTGGCGAAACAGTTTATGGTGTTTGCTCTACCTATTTAACTCAGATTAAACCCGGTGATGAAGTAAAAATCACTGGTCCTGTGGGTAAGGAAATGCTATTACCTGAAGACACTGATACTAATGTAATCATGTTAGCTACAGGGACAGGTATTGCTCCTATGCGTGCATATCTGTGGCGGATGTTTAAAGATGCAGAAAGAGCAGCCAACCCAGAATATCAATTCAATGGATTTGCTTGGTTGCTGTTTGGTGTACCTAAGACGGCAAACATTCTCTATCATGAAGAATTGGAAGAGATGCAGGCTAAATATCCTGATAACTTCCGTTTGACCTATGCTATCAGTCGGGAACAACAAAACGCTCAAGGTGGCAGAATGTACATCCAAGACCGTGTAGCAGAAAACGCTGATGAACTGTGGCAGTTGATTAAAAATGAAAAAACCCATACTTACATCTGCGGTTTACGTGGTATGGAAGATGGTATTGATGCCGCTTTGTCCGCTGCTGCTGCTAAGGAAGGTGTGAACTGGAGTGATTATCAGAAAGGCATGAAAAAAGAAGGCCGCTGGCACGTGGAAACCTACTAATGTGGTCAATGCTCAATAGTAATTTAATTCCAAATTCTCAGCTTTAAGTTTGTAGGTGGGGCGATGCCCTGCCTACAATTGTTTTGTGTATATCGTTTGGGCGCAAAATCTGTGGGTGTTAAACTAGGAATATTAGGATTAGGTACTGTGGGAACGGGGACTGTACAATTGTTGCAGGACTTGGAAGGTCGTCACCCACTGTTGCAGGAAATCGAAATTTATCGCGTGGGAGTGCGATCGCTTGATAAACACCGAGATGTAGAACTAGCATCGGGGGTAGTGACTACGGATCTAGAAGCAATTGTCAATGATCCAGATATAGATATAATTGTGGAAGTCATGGGAGGATTAGAACCAGCGCGATCGCTGATCCTCACTGCTATTAAAAATGGTAAGCACGTAGTCACAGCTAACAAAGCTGCTATTTCCCGATTTGGGGCAGAAATATTTACCGCTGCCAACGCATCTGGGGTATATGTGATGCTAGAAGCTTCTGTTGGTGGTGGTATCCCTGTGATTCAACCCCTCAAACAGTCTTTAAGCGTTAATAAGATTCATACTATCACTGGCATTGTTAACGGTACAACTAACTACATCCTTAGCCGGATGCAAACGGAAGGCGGCGACTTCAACGATGTTTTGGCTGATGCTCAACGTTTAGGTTATGCAGAAGCTGACCCTACCGCTGACGTTGATGGCTTGGATGCGGCTGATAAAATTGCTATTTTGGCATCTTTAGGTTTTGGCGATCGCATCAACTTGCAAGATGTCTATTGTGAAGGCATTCGCCAAGTCAGTAAGACCGATATTACCTATGCTGCTAAATTAGGATTTGTGATTAAATTATTGGCGATCGCCAAAGGCCAAATCGGTGATAATTCTCAGCTATCAGTGAGAGTCCATCCTACTTTAGTACCCCAAACTCATCCTTTAGCTAGTATCAATGGTGTTTATAATGCCATTCTTGTGGAAGGAGAACCCATTGGCCAAGTGATGTTTTTTGGACCTGGTGCTGGTGCTGGTGCTACTGCTAGTGCTGTCTGCTCAGATATTTTAAATCTGGTAGCGGCGTTGAAAACTAATACCCCCAAAGTAAATCCCTTATTAGCTTGTGGACATCAACATTACTGTCAAATAGCGCCAATTTCTGAACTTGTTACCCGATTTTACACTCGTTTCCTCAGCAAAGACCATCCCGGAGTCATCGGTAAATTAGGAACTTGCTTTGGTAAATATGGCGTGAGTTTAGAGTCAGTCGTACAAACCGGTTTTCAGGAAGAATTAGCAGAAATTGTCGTTGTCACCCACGATGTGAAAGAGGGCGACTTTAGACAAGCTTTAGCTGAAATTCAAACCCTGGAAGCAATAGATAGCATTCCTAGCATTTTACGAGTGCTTTGAAGAGATAGGTGACTGGGGACTGGTGACTGGGGACTGGGGACTGGGGACTGGGGACTGGTGACTGGGGACTGGGGACTGGGGAAGAAAATTAAAAGTCAAAAGTCAAAAAATAGGGAACAGGGAGCAGCGAACAGGGAACAGGGAACAGGGAGCAAGAAATATTTATTTTGCTCCTGCCTCCTGCCTCCTGCCTCCTGCCTCCTGCCTTTTGCCTCCTGCCTCCTGACTGCTTAAAAATTAAGATTCCGAAGAGTCTTTACCTACAACTTGTGATTTGAGGGTTGTAATTTCACTGGTTAACTCTTGCCGAGTTGAAGCTTTGAGTAAATAGCGATACACAAACCAGGCAGAATAACCAATACCAATCAATTCAAAGGTAGGTGCTACCAAGGGAATACCATTGAGAGAATCTAGTACAGCCAGTAAAACCTTAACAGTGACAATTGCTGTAATCACTAAACCAATGCTAATTATAGGCTGCTTGTATTGATTAAAGAAGTTACCCACATAGTCAGGTAATGTGCCTAAAAAGCCAGAAACTTGCTGCCCATATTTGAGCCATTGCTCTTGAGACTGTACAGGAGGCTGTAGTTTGGTGATGCTTCCTGCTTGGGTGTTGATATCTGGGATTGTTGTTTCTTTTGACTTGGTTTCTGTATATTCTGGTTCTTGCATTTTCACTTCCATAATTTTGACAGTGGAGTTTTCTTAATCCTCACTATTCTGACCACAAGACTGTTTACTAAGCAATGGACTATTTCTCACTATTAAAGCTATATTCAGCCAGATTCGTCAATTGGCTTTTTCATCTTGATTTTAATATGTAACAATTTTTAGGTTTGTTCAAATAGACTAGACATTATTGACGCTCCCCACCTTAAAAGGACGGGGATTCTTGCTTCAATGAGCAACCATGCCCAAACTTGTTACCAAATCTGGGTAGAGGGTCATCTCTCCACAAGCGTTAACACTTCGGCTTCGCTCAGTGTAAAAAGTTTCCGTCCGCCCGACGGTACTTAAATCATAGCCTGTCTGTTTTAGTGCCTTCGCTAAAATATTGATTGCAGCGTTGTGGTCCCGATCAAGAACACACCCACAGTTACAAACATGAGTTCTAACTGACAGTGATTTTTTGACAATTTCTCCACAATTAGCACAATTTTGAGAAGTATATTGTGGTGTAACTGGTACAACCACACGCCCGTAAATCTTCCCAAAATATTCTAACCATTGAGTAAACAGCGACCAACTAACATCACTAATTGACTTGGCTAATACGATAAAGTATCTCCACCAAGTTACGATAATTTATCGGGCGTGGTTTTGGCTCACTCGATTTTCTTATAAGTCCATGCTATTATCTGGAAAAGAATGATTTAATCCTGTTATCCAAAAGGATAAATGATAATTTAATCATATTTAAAGTCATTATCAAGGTTAAACTTGGTTGGTGATATTTGTAGGAAGGTTAAGAAAATGCTGGGATACCAGATCAAAAGCTTTACCTTGTTGACAAAAGTTGGGAAAGCAAAAAAGTGTCAACTCAAGAGCCAAAAATAGATGAACTTCCAACAATAGAATTTCCCTCCCGTGGGAAACTTAAAGCTAGTTCATGGCGTATCCATCAAAAAATTGGCTATGGCTACTTTGTAGCTATTGGAATAGGCTTTTTTGGTTCCTTGACGGGGTTAGTGCTGGCCAACTACTACCGAGGCAGAGAAGTCCGACAGTTCCATCAAGCTAAACAGCAAGAACAACTACTGAATAATTATAAAAATGCCATATTTGAGGCACAGTTGCATAGCGCGAATTTAGTGGCTGTTTTAGAAAATACACAAAAGCGAACCCAGAAAAAAGATGAATTACTGACTTCTTTTGCTGAAGCTCAAAAATTAGACACAAAAATCAGCGCATATATTAGCAGTAAGCCCGAGACTTTAGCTGCCAATAGCAACACTTTACAAACTTTATTATCAGATTATTCTAGTAATTTTAAAGCTTATATTGAGCAAGTAGAAAAAATTTTACAAAAACTTGATAATAATGCTTTACAGTCTGAACAAGTAGAAACTGTACGCAAAGAGTTACTGGAAGTTATGAACAGTAACACTGTCGAGGATCTAGATAATTTATCAAATAAGTTGACGAGAATTTTAAGAACGGCGCAAGAACAAGAACAGGATAGGCAAAACGATGTAGAGGAAGCGAGATTTGTAGAAAGAACAATTTTTATAGTCAGTATGCTGCTATCTGTGGCTATTGCAGCTGTGGTAGCTTGGCGTACCAGTCGAGCGATCGCTGAACCTGTAATTACTGTCACTCAAGTAGCTGAACAAGTGGCCAAAAAATCTAATTTCGATTTACGCGCTCCCATCACTACTGATGATGAAATTGGCTTGCTGGCTAAATCTCTCAATCGCTTGATTGAGCGAGTATCTGAACGCACTAAACAACTCGAACAAGCCAAAGAATTAGCTGAAGCTGCCAGCACAGCAAAAAGTCAATTTCTCGCTAATGTCAGTCACGAGTTACGCACACCGTTAAATGCAGTTATTGGTTTAAGTCAACTTTTGCAAGATGATGCTGCTGATTTTGCTGCATCCCCAGATTTTATCACTGATTTAGAAACTATCAATTCTGCCGGTAGACATTTACTAAAACTCATTAACGATATCCTGGATGTGTCAAAAATCGAAGCTGGGAAAATGACTCTTTACCCAGAGACATTTGATATTACAAATTTGATTAATAATGTTGTTCTCACAGTTAAACCAGCTATGGAAAAAAATGGCAATACTTTACAGGTGGACTGTGATGATAATCTAGGGACAATGTATACTGATCAAACCAGGATGCAACAAATATTATTAAACTTACTCAGTAATGCGGCTAAATTTACCACTAACGGCAAAGTGACTTTGACGGTTAAGCATGAAAAAATCAAATTACGTCAAGACGCGCCCTTGAGTGTAATTAGTTTTACTGTAACTGATACAGGAATTGGAATGTCCCCTAGTCAGCAGCAGCAGCTATTTCAACCTTTTACCCAAGGAGATAATTCCACTACGAGGAAATATGGCGGTACTGGGTTAGGATTGGCTATTAGCCGTCATTTTTGTCAAATGATGGGGGGTGAGATTATTGTCAAAAGTCAGCTTGGTGCTGGTTCAACCTTTAAAGTCAATTTACCTTTGACGGTGCAGGTGACAGGTGACAGGTGACAGGTGACAGGTGACAGGTGATGGGTGATGGGTGATGGGTGATAGAGTTAAGAGTTAAGAGTTAAGAGTTAAGAGTTAAGAGTTAAGAGTTAAGAGTTTGTTGGAATCTGATATTTCTTGACCCAAGTTGCTGAGGATATTGTAGTCTGACCAATAGCTACAATTGATAAATGTCATTTTACAGATATCACTGCATCGCTCTTTCACACACCTATGACTACAAATATTGATTTTCTCAGCCATCTTAACCCCAGTCAACGCATAGCAGTTGAACACTATTGCGGACCGTTATTAGTTGTCGCTGGTGCGGGTTCTGGTAAAACTCGTGCGCTTACCTACCGTATCGCTAATTTGATTCTGCAAAACCGTGTTAACCCTGAAAACATTTTAGCGGTGACTTTCACTAACAAAGCTGCACGGGAAATGAAAGATAGGATTCAAAGGTTATTTGCTGAACAATTAGCAATTTCTCAACATGGTCAAAAGTTTGATTTATTACCAGAATATGAACAAACTCAATTGATATCTAAAGTTTATCGCACTACTATCAAAAATATGTGGTGTGGCACTTTTCATAGTCTTTTTTCTCGCATTCTCCGCTTTGACATCGAAAAATATCAAGATGAAAAAGGACGACGTTGGAATAAAAACTTTTCCATTTTTGATGAGTCTGATGTCCAAAGCTTAATCAAAGAAATTGTTACTAAAGAACTTAATTTAGATAGTAAAAAATTTGATCCTAAATCTGTGCGTTACGCCATTAGTAATGCAAAAAACCAAGGTTTATCACCCCAGGAATTTGAACGGGAACATCCAAATTATCGGGGTCGGGTAATTGCTGATGTTTATAATCTTTACCAAGATAGATTAGCACAAAATAACGCTTTGGATTTTGATGATTTAATTTTAATCCCCACGAGATTATTTCAACAAAATGAACAAGTTTTAGGTTATTGGCATCGCAAGTTCTGTCATATTTTAGTAGATGAATATCAAGACACAAACCGCACTCAATATGAATTGATTCGTCTGTTAGTAACTAATGGTGAAAACAGAAAGAGTGAGTGGAATTGGCAAAATCGGTCTGTGTTTGTGGTGGGTGATGCTGACCAATCTATTTACAGTTTTAGAATGGCTGATTTTACCATATTACTTGAATTTCAACAAGATTTTGGCGATGGTTTAGAGGATGATGATACCAGAACAATGGTAAAATTAGAAGAAAACTATCGCTCTTGTGAAAATATCCTCCAAGCTGCTAATGAACTAATAGAAAATAACACCCAACGTATTGATAAAATTCTCAGAGCTACACGGGATGCAGGGGAAGCAATTTATTGTTATAAAGCAGATGATGAAATAGCAGAAGCAGATTTTGTGATTAATCAAATTCGCACTTTAGAACATCAAAACCCGGAATTAAATTGGGGTAGTTTTGCTATTCTTTATCGCACTAACGCCCAATCTCGACCTTTTGAAGAATTATTAGTAAAATATCAAATTCCTTATACAGTTGTCGGGGGAATGAAATTTTATGACCGCAAAGAAATTAAAGATGTTGTTGCTTATTTAAGAGCAATTAATAATCCAGCGGATACTGTTAGTTTATTAAGAGTTATTAATACTCCTCGTCGGGGAATTGGTAAAGCTACTATTGACGCTTTGATGAATGCTTCCCAACAATTAGGTACAACTTTATGGGAAATATTAAGTGATGAAACATCAGTAAATACTTTAGCTGGACGTGCGGCTAAGTCTGTCAATGGTTTTGCTAGTATAATTCAGAAATGGCAAGAACAAATTACAAAAATTCCCGGTTCTGAGATTTTAGAAGGAATTTTAGATGATTCTAACTATATTCGGGATTTGATGGAACAGGGAACGGATGAAGCTGATAATAGAATCAGTAACGTCAAAGAATTGTTTAACGCTATCACTCAATTTGAAGACGATAATAAAGGTGATGATATTTCCTTGCAAGCGTTTTTACAAAGTGCGGCGTTAAGTTCTGATTTAGATAATTTAAAAGAAGGACAAACAGCAGTTTCTTTAATGACTTTGCACGCTTCTAAAGGTTTAGAATTTCCTGTAGTATTTTTAGTTGGGTTAGAACAGGGTTTATTTCCTGGTTATCGTTCTTTGCAAGATCCCGCATCTTTAGAAGAAGAGAGACGTTTGTGTTATGTGGGGATAACACGCGCTAAGGAAAGATTGTATTTATCCCATGCCAGAGAAAGAAGGTTGTATGGTACTAGAGAACCAGCTTTGCGATCGCAATTTTTGGAAGAACTACCCCCAGATTTATTAACCACCAAACGGAAAAATACCCGTACTTTCACTAAATCACCATCAGCAAAAACAAATAATCAAAGCATATCAGAAAATTGGCAAGTAGGCGAAAAAGTATTACATAAAACTTTTGGTATTGGTGAAATTACTCATGTCTTTGGAACGGGTAATAAGATATCTGTAGCGATTAAATTTGCTAGTTTAGGTCAAAAAATAATTGATCCGAAAGTAGCGCAGTTGCAAAGGATGGAATAAAAGGGACTGGGGACAATTGACTGGCGCTTAGAGATATTATCTTACCTCAATTTATAAATTTCACCTCTATTAACTAATATCTCTGCTGTTAATAAATCCTTAACAGTTGCTAACAAAATCCGACGAGAATCAACTTCAAATAATACTGATATTCTATCAAATCCTGCTGCGCTTGGAGGGTTAAGTTTTGCTACACATACCTGTTGATGTTGGGTATCTAAGGAACGGTAACTTTCTTGATGTTGGAGAGTGCTAGAAGTCATTCTACCTGAAGCGTCAAAAGCTATTTCTGTTTGTGTCATATCACCTAATTCCCCAATATCTAAACGAATTTCTGTTTGTCCATTATTTGCTGTTTGTAAGGTTAACCATTGGGAACTTTGACAAGGATATTTTGTACCTTTGGTAAATATAGGATGATAAATATAACTTTTGCTGTAATTATCCCATAAACGAATCGCATAACTATGACGCAAAAAATCATCTATTTCTGTAATTTGCGTAATTGCTAACGCACCATGACATACAGCATCAAAGGGTTTATTTAATTTTACCTTACTTTTACCAAAATAAGAAATAATTAATTGTTGAACTGCGGGAATTAAACAACTTCCTCCTACTAATAAAATCTGTTCAATATCATTTTTAGCAATACCTTTTCTGAGTGCAAAGGTTAAAACCTCATCTAACACATCCCGTAACTGTTGTAAAAATTGTCGATATTCTAAAATTTCTTCTAATTTTTCACGGGTAATTTTTAACTCATAAGACATAAAAGATTCATCATCAAACCAACTTTCGGAAGCAGTTTGATTTTTAGAAAGTTGAATTTTTAAACGTTCAGCAATTTCTAAAAGATTTTGATAACTGATTTTACCAACTTGTTCAGGTGTGAGATTTTGAGAACGTAAATAATCATCAACTATCCAAACATCAATATCTTCACCACCTACATAAGCTTCTGATTTGGCTAAAACCTCAGCACGTAAGTTATGATTATCATGGGAATTATTAACAGTTCTCACTAAACTTAAATCCAGAGTTCCCCCACCAAAATCTACAACTAAAATTAATTTACCAGGAGATTTTACAGCATAACCTAAAGCTGCGGCGGTAGATTCATCTATAATAGAAACATGGGGAACATTTAATTTATTACCTAACTCTCGAAACCAATCTAAATAACGTTCAAAAGCACCAACAGGAACGGTAAAAACTAAATGACTAGGTTCTATATTCTGCTGTTTAATTTCCTGCCAAATAGTTTGGATAAACAACTCAGAAACAGCAACAGAATTATAACTAATTCCATCAATTTGACGTGGTGGTGGTTGATAATCTCCAGCTAAATCACGTTTAAACTTTTTAAATAATCTTTCTGGGGGATAATTTTGAGAAAGTCCTAAACGTTGACTTCTCACACCTTCACCTAATATAATATTATGACCTGATTTAATAAACATTAAACTAGGAATAACCGGATATTCTAATCTTTCACCTTGAGAAGTAACACCCACAAATACACGGGATAAATTAGGGAAACGTAAACTTTTAGGTTGTTGGGTATCAACTTCTAAAATACTAATTACAGTATTACTCGTACCAAAATCAATTGCAATAGTAGTCATAAATTTAGGAGTCAGGAGTCAGGAGTCAGGAGTCAGGAGTCAGGAGTCAGGAGTCAGAATAATAAATCAATATAATTAACTTCTCTTTATCTTCTTTGCGTCTACCCTTCGGGATCTCCTGACGGAGATTGCGTTTTTGCGTGAGATATATTCAATTATTATTAAAACCTCCTGGTAAAGTGCGACTAACTTTTGCAGGATAGAGAACTTGATCACCATTTTGATAACCAATAAACCGAATATAAACTAAATCACCTTCTTGAATATCATCACTATCAGCTTGATGTATTTGGGGATTATAATTAACCTGTTCCCAAGTTTCCCCAATCACAGTATAACCCCAACTGTCCATTAAATTATCTAAAGATGTAAATAGGGAAACGATATTTTTAGCAGGTAAGTCAGGTTTTGTTAAAGCCATTTTTTTGACTGTGGGATAATTACTAAGTAAGGTTTGCAGTTGGGTAAAGGTTTCATTTTGAAAATCAGTTTTTAATTGTTGAGATTGTTGTTTTAATTCTTCCCGCAGTCGTTGACATTGTAACTCTAAATCTTTGATTTTCTGTTCTGTATCTGTTGAGGTGGTAGGTTTATGATTAATAGATGTATTTTTTTGAGTATCGGGAAATAGGAAACGCAAAATAATATAAATAATGATAGCGAGAATTAGACCAAAACCGATATGATTAATTTGTTCTAGCATATTATTTATTGATTTTAGTGATGTTGATGTAGTTAGTTTATTATTCTCGTTCCTCGTTCGCAGTCTCCAGACTGGGAATGCTATTTTAGAGGTTCTACCTCTATTTTATAACGAGGCAGAGCCTCTTTTTGCATTCCTTGTCAGAGACAAGGAACGAGGAATGATTAATTATTGTTGTTGTAAAGTTTGATTTTCAGCGATATTAATATTCTCTTCTCCTTCGTAATATTCAGGTAATAATTCCTGAGATTCTATTTCACCTAAAGATTTTTCTAAACTTTTTGTAGTTTCCACACAACTAGAACCTGTGGCATTTAAAACCCGTTCCACAATTTTACCATCTTTACCAATGCGATATTCAATCTTTTGATATTCTGCCATGATGATTTTTCCTGGTTGATAATAAACAAACAACATCTAAACCCATTTACCAATAACAACCCGCACCGTACCATCTGCTAAAACTTCCTCTTCCTCTACATTAAAACCCTCAGTTTGTATGGTTTCCATCAAAGTTTTATGGGCGTATGTTTGACTAATTTTATTAATAAAATCTTGTTGATTAATTTCCGCACCCCAAAAATCTGCAACTAATTCATAAATTCCTCCCTGTTGACGAAAACCTAAATCATAACCATTAGCTTGTTTAATCACATATTCAGCATTGGTTTTATTACCCATATAACCACGAACCTGAGAATTTAACTCAACTTGATAACCTAACTCTTGCAATATTTGATAGAGAACATCACCATTTTTAATTTGTACTTTGATAGTTGTAAAATGAGACATAAAAAATCAACTCCTTTTTTCATTTATGAATTATCAATTGTCAATTATCAATTATCAATTATTTAATCCACCTCCAACGGACCCAAACCTTGCTGCTGAGAATAAACCTTTAACTCTTCCATTAACAGTGTATCAATAGAAGCCGTTCTTGCGCCAGCTTCCGCCGCCCAACGTTTTAAACTGGTAATTTGTTCCTTAGCAATAGCCGCCAAAGGTACAGTTTCCGATATGGCATCTAAAATATCTTCTGTGTTAAAATCTCGCCTATTTCCAGCAACCAAACTACCAAAAGCGCGGTGCATACCATCAATAATTACTTGTTGAATTTCTGCACCGCTAAAGTTTTCGGTATTTCTGGCAAGTTTCTGTAAATCAAATTCTCGCAGTCGGGAAGGGCGAACTTTTTGAATGTGGACTTTAAAAATATCATGGCGTTCATTTTCTGTAGGTAAATTTAAAAAGAATATTTCATCAAATCGCCCTTTTCTTAATAACTCTGCTGGTAATATTTGCACATTATTAGCAGTAGCCACCATAAACACCGGACTGGTTTTTTCTTGCATCCAAGTTATTAATGTTCCAAATACTCGGCGCGATGTTCCTGAATCACCATCAACCCCGCTATTAATATTACCAAATGCTTTATCTATTTCATCCATCCACAATACACAGGGTGATATTGCTTCTGCTAATTGTATCATTTGGCGAATGCGATTTTCACTTTCTCCGACTATGCCCCCAAATAATCTACCCACGTCTAAACGTAACAGTGGTAAACGCCATTCATGGGCGATAGTTTTGGCTGATAATGATTTTCCTGTTCCTTGTATTCCTACTAATAAAACGCCTTTCGGGTTGGGTATGCCATAACGTCGTGCTTCTTCGGTAAAAGCATCTTGACGCATTCGCACCCACTGTTTAAGATTTTCCAAACCACCGACGTTTTTTAATGATTCATTGGCGGTGTAAAATTCTAAGATTCCGGTTTGGCGAACTGCTTGTTTTTTCTCTTCTAAAACTCGATCAATATCTGTTTCGTTGACTTGTCCTTTGGCTGCTAAAGCGGCGGCTAAAACTCTTCTAATTCTGGCGCGACTTAATCCTTGACAGGCTTTGATTAATTGTTCTTTTCCTAGTCCATTTAAGTTAAGTTTTTCGGGGACTATTAATTGATGAATTAAATAATCTATTTCTTGGATGTTGGGTAAGGGAAAATCAATTACTGTAATTTCTTCTTGTAGTTCTGGGGGAATGGTTAAAGTATGACTGGTGAGGATGAGGGTTTGGCGTGTGCGTTTGAGTTGACGGGTGAGGTTTTTGATAGCACGAATTACGGGAGCATTTTTTTCAGTGTCGGGGTTTTTGAGGATAAAATGTATGTCTCGCAATACAAAAATTGTGGTTGTATTTTCTGGGGTTTTGGTAATTCTTGATAATGCACCCATGACTGAACCTTTATCAGTTCCGTTGTCATCCCAACCGGTGACGATATCCCATAATAATAGTTGTCGTGGTGTCTGGGATATTTGGGTGAGTTGTTGGAGGACTTGTTCTATTGGTTCTTCTTCGACTCCGACTATATATAGTAGGGGATAGCGGGCGCGAAGCATGAGGTCTATTTGTTGGAGTAGTTGTTGATGGGGGTTATTCATTATGTATAAATAGGGGGATTAGTTGTTAGTTGATTGGGTTTTTATTTCGCGCAAAGATGCAAAGAATAAGATAAATGTCTGATAGCGTAGCGTGGCGTTAGCCATATCAGGATAACCAGGATTTGAGGATGTACAGGATGTGATTGTTTAATTATTGGTTAGTTGTTGATGATTAGTATAGAGAAAAGTGAATATTTATGAAGTGAGATGGAAGAATAAATATATGAATCTCATCTATCAACCATCAAATTACAATCCTGTCAATCCTTTAATCCTGGATATCCTGATTCAGACAAAAAAATTTTCACTGCGCGAGATAGGTAAGACAAAAAAAGAGCAAGAAGGCAAAAGCGCATAGTGCTACTAAGTCCTCGCCACACCACTACACACAACCCTAAAACCAACAGTGCCGTACCTGCTAGAGAGGGAGGGGCTGTAGTCGCGAGAAGCAGAACAGCAATTCACAGAACGGTTGCCCCACGAACCACCGCGCAGCAGCCTATAATTCACAGAACGGTTGCTCCACGAACCACCGCGCAGCACCTTATCGGTATTTTCTTTAGTGTCTAGCCATGCGCTTCCATCTGTCAGCGCACCTTTATAGCTATTATGCCAAATGTCTTGACACAACTCCGAGACATTGCCGTGCATATCGTATAAGCCAAAATTATTCGCTACTCCAAAGCTGCCTACTTCTGTTGTTGCTTGTCGGTAAATTCCTTTAAAATCTAATTTACCATCATAGTTAGCTAAATCCGTTGTAATCGTCTCTCCAAAGTGGAATGGTGTTGTTGTCCTCGCTCGACAAGCATATTCCCATTCAGCTTCACTAGGTAATCTATAGTTTTTTCCTGTCCTTTGACTGAACTTTTCACAGAAAGCTATTGCATCATTCCAACTAACTCTTTCAACAGGACGATTACTACCATTGAAAAAAGAAGGGTTAGTTCCCATAATAGCTTGATATTGTGCCTGTGTTACTGGATATTTTCCCATGAAGAAACTAGGAACAGAAACCTGATGTTGGGGACTTTCTTCATTATTATGATAATTTTCTGGTGAACCCATCATAAAAGTACCACCTGGAATTGCAGCCATTTCCAATTTTACACCATTACCCAAATCTTCTATGAAATATCTGGCTATACGCGGCTGTCGTTGAATGATTTCCCCACATTCATTGACTGTGACTACTTCAATTTGTTCTAGTTTTAAACCTTCTTGATTAGGTTTTTGTAATATTTGTTTAATTCTTAGTTCTGTTCTTTTCTTTAATATTAAATAAGCCGCATTTTGAATATCCCAAGATTCATCCTTTAAACCTGCAATTACTAAATCTAAACCCTGTTCTCCATAATTCAATGCTTGCTCAAGTGCAGCAATTCTCACCTTGGCATCTGGATTTTTCAACCGTAACTTTACCCCATCAATACCACCTAAAACCGCCGCACTTTCTAGTGATGGACTATTACCACCAAGCACAGCATCGTATTCTCGCGGTTGTTGTGGATTATTCATGATTGGTTAATAGTTGGTTTCATGTATACTGTATCTAAAATAGCATATTTGAGTAACTTTGTTATTTGTTTACATAATTTTAATATTGTCTGAATCAGGTGGTTATCGAGTTTCGACTACGCTCAACTACCGCGACTTGTACTGAGCGACATTGAGACAAATAGAAACTTGACGAAATTGAAAATATAGCCTAATATAAAGAGTTTAAGAAGTTCCAAGAGTAAGAGGGTAAAAGCGCCAATAGCTACTGAGTCCTGGAAGATACGACTACACGGAAACCCATGATGAAGCTCCTAATGTTAAAATATTATATCAGGATGTCTATATATTTATGGGTAAAAAATATGACATTAAACAAATTGATGCCATTGCTAGAGAATTTAGTATGTCAGAGAAATTAAGAAAAGCATTTGGTAAATTTATCGAGATAGAAAAAAGAAATGGTTATGGTGGAACTTTAAATGATAGAGGTGATTTTACATATCAGGAACTTAGACAAAAAGCTAAAGAATTTTTAGAGGATATTGATTATGACTCCTAAAACATCTCTTGCTAATTCTATACAAAATCTGAATCAAATTATTCAACCAATTATCGGCGAAACTTGCCATCAAATTGGATTTAGTTATGGTGATGAATTAATATTAGACTTTGGTGAAATGCAACCTTATAATCATCCTAAGTTAAAACACTTAAACAAAGGAAGCTGGCAACTTTTCACTAGGGCAACACCTTGGAGTTTAACGTTCGGAAATCTTCTGTCTGGAATTCATTCATTTATTTTAGATATACACCCAAATAATGAATTTGTTGAAAGATTGTTACAGCAGTTAGAAAATACAAAGCTGACTAATTTTGCCCTTGGTGGCAATCATGATTTTACACTCACTTTATCATTTGAGGGTGAGGATAATTGTAATTATAAATTTATTTTAGAACCAGATTTAGAAGATGATTCTGGTCTTGCTTACTGGGAATTATTAATGCCAAATGAGCAAATTTTGATAGTAGGACCTGGACAATTTTGGGAATGTAAATCAATTCATGAATGTGATTAATTTTGACTTTACTGATCTATCTAATTCTACACCTTCAATTAGATCATGAGCAGCTTCCGACATTTATATACTTTCAGCCTTAACTTGTCACCAATAACCCCAACCCCCTTCCCGCAAGCGATGAGGGGGATTATGATAAGCTGTTACACAGCTAAATTGTATCATCCTAATATTATTCTAAACTTTGTCCACTTTCTAAATGAGATATTTCGCTTTGCGATAACTCCAAACTAGCAGCTAATTCTGATTGTGATAAACCCAATTTTTTACCTAATTGTTGAAGTGTAATTTCTTCTAACCTTATTTCAGAAGTTCTTGTAGCAATAATTTCTTTTCTTTCTTGAGAAAGTTGATTTAATTCTTCAGATAAAGTTGTATATTTTTTCATGATTTTTCTTCCTTGAGTGTCTGCAAATATTCTCTATACCGTTCATCTGCTATGGGAATATTTTCTTTATACCATTTTTTATTACCAGCTTTGTTACCTCCAACTAATAAAATCGCTTGTCTTTTAGGATCAAATGCAAATAAAATCCGCCAAGGTTCTCCTTGATATTGAATACGCAGTTCTTTCATATTGCTGAAATCAGAACCTTGTAAAGTATCAACTCTTGGTCTTCCTAAACTGGGTCCAAATTCTGCTAAAATACCTAATACAGCAAATGCTTCATTTTGAAATCCCTGTTCTTGTTGATAAAACCAACTTCTAAAATCTGGATCGAATATTATATTCCATTCCATAAATATAATTAACTTATTCTATTTTATCTCCATCAGTAGTACATTAATCTGAATCAATTTTTTGTTTGATATGTCCTCTATTAAATATACCATATTTGGGTAATTTTGCTAGTTGTTTAGATAAATTCAATATTGTCAGAATCAGGATGTCCAGGATTTAAGGATGTACAGGATGTGATTGGATGATTATTTGTTGTGTGATGAAAGTTGTGGTTGTCTGAATCAGGATGTCCAGGATTTGAGGATGTACAGGATGTGATTGTTTAATTATTGGTTAGGTGTTGATGATTGTTATAGGGAAAGGTAAATATTTATTAAGTGTGATGTAAGAATCAATACATAAACAACAGTGATTAACCATCAAATAATCATCCTGTTAATCCTATAATCCTGGGTATCCTGATTCTGACAGTTGACAGATTATAATTAAAATACAGTACAATATTGCCTATAACCTAGTAAATGAAATAAACAATTATGAATGTACAACTTGTTGACTCGCTTGTAGAAATTGTTTCCAAATTAACTCCCGAAGATCAAGAACTTTTTTTATCTAAACTTTCTCATAGAAATATAATTCCATCAGCAGAACAACAAAATTTAACATCAGCAGAAAAAGCCGCAAAATTTCAAGAATGGTTATCTCAATTTCCTCAAAGTAGTATTACCCTATCAGATGAAGCATTGCGTCGAGAAAATATTTATGATGATAGAGGGATATGAAAAGCTATTTACTTGATACGAATATTATTCTTAGATTTGCAAATTCTCAATCTCAGGAATACAATCTGATACGGAATACTATTTCTGAAATTTTATTACGAGGTGGTCAATGTTTTATTACCTCTCAAGTAATCATTGAATTTTGGGTTGTTGCTACTCGTCCTGTCAATGTTAATGGCTTAGGATGGACTGTAGAACAAACAACTCAAGCAGTACAAATGTTAATAAGTCAATTTGATTTACTAGCAGAAACACCAGATGTATTTTCTATTTGGTTGAACTTAGTAACAACATATAATATTTCTGGTAAACGAACTCACGATATACACATATTAGCAGTGATGATTGCTCATAATATCAGCCATGTTTTAACTTTAAATCCCAAAGATTTTATAGATGTTCCTGAAATTACAATTATTCATCCTCAAAATATTAATAGCTAAGAATATAGCATATTATTGTCAGAATCAGGATGTCCAGGATTTGAGGATGTACAGGATGTGATTGTTTAATTATTGGTTAGGTTTTGATGATTGTGATAGGGAAAGGTAAATATTTATTAAGTGTGATGTAAGAATCAATACATAAACAACAGTGATTAACCATCAAATAATCATCCTGTTAATCCTATAATCCTGCTTATCCTGATTCAGACAAAAGGTTAATTTTTATGAAATTACTGTAATAATCAATACATCATTCACGTCTAGTAATTATCAAATAATCATCCTGTTAATCCTCTAATCCTGGTTATCCTGATTCAGACAAAATATTAAGTTAATACTCATTAACCATCAAAGAATCATCCTGTTAATCCTTAAATTCTGGTTATTCTGATTCAGACAATATGTTACAATCGGAATAGAGGTAAAAGCAAAAATTCCGTAATTAAATTGATCAGAAAAGACAATGCAACAAATTAATTTTGATGCTCGTGTAGATGAAAATGGTTGTTTATATCTGAAACTTCCCCCAAATTTTGCCGGGATGGAAATAACAGGAAAACTTTTATATCAAGTTCATCCTATTTCCTTACCCAATCACAAAGAGAATAAAATTGATATTAATCTTGTTCGGAGTATTTGTCATCAGATTAGAAATTTACCAGTTCTTGATAGCAGAACTCCTGATGAAATCATCGGTTATAACGAGTTTGGAATCCCAGAATAATGGTTATTGATACTTCTGCTATCATGGCAATTATTTATGCTGAACCTGAAGAATTGATATTTATTGAACTTATTAACAAAAGTGCAGAATGTTTACTTTCTTCTCCAGGTTATGTAGAAGCATCCATTGTTTTAGGTACTAAACATGGTCAGCAAGGTGTAGAAAATCTTAACTTATTAATTGCAGCATTGTCTATAACTATTGTACCTTTTACTGTAGAACAGGCACAATTAGCAAGTGCAGCATTTTTGAAATTTGGTAAAGGCCGTCATCCCGCAAAACTGAATATGGGAGATTGCTTTTCTTATGCTTTAGCAAAATCTAACAATCAACCTTTATTATTTAAAGGTAATGATTTCATTCACACCGATATTGAGCAAGTTAATTATTAATTGATGCTATATTTGATGTAGAAAATAATCATCCTGTTAATCCTTTAATCCTGGTTATCCTGATTCAAACAATATGTTACAATTTGAATTAAGAGAAACAGGAGCATAAAACTATGCCATTAATCAAAATACCAAAACATTATCTTGTATCTCAAGATGAAGATTCAATTACAGTAGATGTACCAGAATCAATGTTATCATATTGGCAAAAAGACTATGAAAAAATTAGTAAAGCTAAAGGTATTTTAAAACATAAAAAATCAGCTATGTTAGCTCATTTAGATCATCTGCGTCAGGAGTGGGATAAATGAGATATCTTTATGATACAAATATTTTTATCTACTATTTAGCTGATGATATAATAGCTGATTCATGGTTTGCAGAAGAATTTGTTAATGTACACGAAATTCTACTTTCACCGATTATCCGCATTGAATTACTGAGTTTTACTGGCTTATCAAAAGAGGAGGAACAGTCTATTGAAAATTTACTATCTCAGTTTAACACAGTTCCATTATCACAAGAGATTGAAAATAAAACCATCCAATTAAAGCGAAATTACAAAATTAAACTTCCTGATGCAATTATCGCTGCTACAGCAATAAATCAAAACGCTATTTTAGTAACAAGAAATATTAGTGATTTTCAGGCAAGTACAGAATTAAAAATAGTAAATCCTTTTGCTAATTGATTAATCCTATAATCCTGGTTATTATCTCGACTTACTTCGACATAGTTCGACTACGCTCACTAACCGCTCAGTACAAGTCGCGGTAGTTGAGCGTAGTCGAAACTCGATAACCACCTGATTCAGACAAATGTAAAATTTTGACTTTTGACTTTTGACTTTTGACTTCCCGATGGGAGTCCTGATTCAGACAAAATATGAAGTTAATAGTCATTTGTTAATCCCATAATCCTGGTTGTTATAGATTTGGGACAAGGAGAAGCAGAAGTATTAGCATTAGGATTACCTCCGTTTCATCTTCGCACCAATATCAGCAGGTTTACCAAAATACGGGTAACTTGTCACCAAAATATCTACCCCTGTGCTGGCATAATTCCTGACATTTTCTAAATTAATTCCACCTGCTGCTGCTAATTTTAAACCTGGATATTTCTGCTTTAATTCTGTAACCAAACTACCTAGTTCTACAGTAGGAATTTTATCAAATTGAATTAAATCAACTCCTGCTTCAGCCACCATCCAAGCATCGGTTTCTGTTTCCACTTCAATAGCAATTTTTTGTTCTGGAAATCGTTTTCTCATTTGGTTGATACGTTCACTTATTTCTGCAATACTATCTATAAATAGTAGGTGTTGTTTAAAAATCAAAACTGTTTCTGAAAGTCCTAAACGATGGGGAGTAGCACCACCAGCTAAAATTGCTTTCATGGAAATAATTCTCGTACCAGGAAAGCATTTGCGAGTGGTGACAACTGCCACATCAGAATTTACATTTTTAGCAGCATCAACCAATTCTTTTGCACGGGTAGCAATACCAGAAGCGTATTCCATTAAATTTAACGCTACTCTCCAACCAATATGTAAAGCTTCCGCACAACCACTAGCTTTGAGAATTAATTGCTGTGATGTTAAACAAGTTCCACTTTCTAGTAAATATTCAACTTTTGCACCGCATTTTTCAAATACTCTTGCTGCTTCTTCTGTTGCACAAATAGTCATGGTGTGACGGGTAGAAAATTCAATTTCTCCTAATTCTTTACCTATATTTAATCCATAGGTAGTTAAATCGAGAAATGGGACATCTTCTGCAATTAATTGTGCTATTTCTTCATCAGAAAAGAACATTCTCATATCAGATCCGTTGGAATAGTTATATTATCTGTGAGGGTAGTCAAAAGGCAAGAGGCAAGAGTGAAGAGGAGAAAGTTGATTATCAGTAATTAACTGGACTTGATATCATTTATTTTGTCCGTTGGAATAGGGAACATATCTGTTTGAGGGGGGAACAGGAGGGAGATGGGGAGGTAAATAACCCAATCACCAGTCACCAATCACCAATCACTATCATATACTGTTGCCCCTAGTTGAATTGCGATCGCAATTACATCTTTATTACTGCTATATAAAACCTAGACAAAACTAGACTTTACTTTCTACTTCAACGGGAGCATGGGAGCAGTTATCCCTCAGTAGACTTTCACGCCTTAGCCAGACGCGATCGTGTTCCAATTAAGTTTCTGAAAAAGACTACCACCATCATTGCTTGGTTTTCGCGTCGGCAATAGTCTCAATTCAATACTTGATATCACCGTATTATATATCAAGTAGTTGATTTTTTCCTAAAAATATATTGATTTTTGTCAATATAAGTATAGTTTTGTCTATGAAATTGTCAACTTAGGACTTGCTCTCCCCATGAACGCAGAGACAATTACTCAGCTACTGGTGATTTTGTTGAGGCTGGTAATAGACATCTCTGGTAATGAAATGTGCATAACCGGAAACCCATTCGTAGGGACAATTCATGAATTGTCCCTACATTGATTTTCAGAGAGGTTTAATGGGTAATGTTCCTCTCTAACCAGCAATTGATCTTATTTATACACCAAACTACTATATAGTAGTACAGTAATTTATTTAGTCTGAGAGTGTGGAATACTCTACCACAAACATCGGTTAGCACAACTGGGGAACATTTGACAATTTTGAAAACAATCTGTTACATTTATTTACATAAAGCAATAAAAGTTAAGACACAAAAGTTAAGACACAATAAAAACACGAGGTTAAAGATGACTATCTTAATTGCATTATTAGTTGTAGGTTGGGTTGCTGCTTCTGTGATTGGTTCTTTGGCTTACTTCATGGGTGAACAAAGCAAGCCTATCCATGAACGGAACTGGCGTTCTGAGTCTTTTGCACAGTTGGCTAAGTCTATTACTGGGATGGAAATTGATTACAGCGATCGCACTCCTGCCTATGCGATGGATGCTTATGCCAGTCGCACTCTACCCCAATAGTAGTATATAACGCTTAATCAAATGCCCATAGATCCCTGTCTTCTTCAAGAAGTCGGGGATTTGAATATTCAACGGTTTTCTTTTCCAATAGAAATTACTGCCAAAGTAGCAAGAAAGATTCTGATTTTGTTGTTAGTATTCATTGTCGGAATTATCGGCTGATCAATTCAGGGCTTCCCCTATTATTTACCCTGGAAACATCGGTAGTTAATGTGGTTATTAGTCTAATTCATGACTATAAATACGCATCAAAAAATCAGGAGTATTTGCTATGATGATGATGATGACTGAATCCATGACTACGGAAATGCAAACTTGCATGAATGCTTGCATGGAATGTCATAAAATATGCTTGGAAACCATGACTTACTGCATGAGCAAAGGTGGTAGGTACATGGATATGGGCATGATGAGCATAATGCGTGACTGCTCTGAAATGTGCATGATGTGTACAAATATGATGATGAGTGGTTCTGAATTTATGGAACGCACTTGTATGCTGTGTGCGGAAATGTGCGATCGCTGTGCTGCTGCTTGTGAAACCATCGGTGATGACAGCAAAATGAGAGATTGCGCCGCAGCTTGTCGTAGATGTGCGGAAACTTGCCGATCAATGCAAATGGCGCGTGCTTAATTTGAATAACTAGCAGATTAACTATTATCAATTTATCTGCAACCTATTGAGGCGCTCAGGCTGTGGTGGTTTGGGCGCTGATCAATTGAAAATTGACAATTGATAATTGTTTCATTCAACGTTTAATATCACTACCATAAATTGTCTGATTTGTCAATGCCCCTATTTCTCACCCGCAAACAACAGCAGAGAATTTTGGTAAATCTCGTGTCAGGATTTTTTGATAAATTTTTGATTTTTTGGGTTATTTCTTTTTTGGCTATCCCTGAAGCGTTTATCAGTCAAGGCTTGTGAACTTGTGCTAAAAGATACATCTTAAAAATAGGCACAATAGGACAATTTACAAATTCTCTTAAATCATAGCAGATGGCTGAAAGTATTGCAAGCTCGTTAATAAATAAAAATAATTCTCAATTAAATCTTAAGAAAACATAAAGGGAGAATTTGGAAACTTATATATTTTAAAACTGTTTCTAGATTTTGATAAGATTTAATTATTAGAAAACACTCAATAGCGATCGCAGTTTACCTACCGATAGATCCCCGACTTCTCTAAGAAGTCGAGGATCTGGGTATTAGTTACTTAAATAGGACTTATGCAAGATTGAACTAAAAACCTAATTCTTACGTAGGGGTAATTCATGAATTACCCCTACTTTAAATTACCCCTACTTTCGTTCTGTTTTGCACAAGTCCTGTTAAAGAATATTCAGCACCCTCCTTAATAAAGCTTGATCTTCAGGTTTAGGTTTCAGACGACCATTTTCCACATCACGAATCCAACTTTGACTTTTACCTGTTAACTTTGCTAATTCTCTTTGGGAGATATTGATACTTTTGCGGGCTTGAGATACTTGTTCAGCTAATAAATTATCCGTAGTTTTGACGGTTTTTTTACTTCTCACATTACGCCGCTTTTTTTTCTCAGCATCTGCACTGATATTTTCCCATTCTGGTGGTAATTCAAAAGATAAAATCCGGGCATTCATCAACATATTCCACTTACCACGGGGACCGCTATCTGTAAGTCGATGATCACCACCACCGTCATTGATCCAAAACTCTAAAGCCTCATCGGGATCTTCGGGAATATCAACTAATTTTGCCCATAACGGTTGGATTTCTATGGGGTAGGTAACAGGATCAAAAATTGGCTTAACTCCAGAATGATTGAGAACTTCCAAATCATTTTCAAAAGTTCGTAATAACCGCTTCCGTTCATCTCGTAATCTAGAAGCTAAGTTAATTTTTTCCTCACCATAAGCAACACGCAGTAAAGTAGGAACAGTAATCCGTTGTTCTCTACCCATCTTGGTTTTAAAAAGTAACCATAACATCAATCTGACTGCGCCTTCATGTTGCTGCCACAGACTCATAACAGTAGTTAACAGCGTTTTCGGCAGACTACCATATTGATAGAAACCAGTCCGTTCTTTACAGCCTTGTTTATTTAAAAAATGCTGCGCCCAAAGACCGGCTTTAACTTTAAATGTCAACCCAACTAAATATTTACATCCCTGTGCATCTTCCTGAAAATGATGATGAATATCTGTTAAATGCCACAAAGGACTTTCTTTAACAGAAAAACCGGGAACTTTACCTCTTGCTTGCCAGTCAATAGAAACAACCAGAGAGCAAGCTTGTTGAACGATGTTTTTAATTAAACATAACTTGGCGGTTTTGTTGAGGTCTTTACGTTTTTCTAATCCCAAGTATGCTTCAAATTGTCGCTCATCAATTGAAAACTCTTGTTCCCAGGGTTGATCTAAAGTTGTAGCATAGGCAGCAAAAATCAGATGAATACAAGCAGCTCGAAGATCAAGATTTTCAATTGTTGGTAAATTTTTAGCCCGGTTACTAACTTGAAATGAGTCCTGAAGCTGAAAAGAAATTGCACCCCGACCTTGATTAACTTGTCGGCTATAGTGTAAATTACCTGCTGCATCTGTTTCCCATTGTAATGATTTACGTTGTGCTAATAAGTTGCAAGCTTCCCAAATAACTATTGCCGAAGCAAAGGGATGATTCTTGCCATTAGAAAACAAATTAGGACTGGTAGGTTCTCGCGCTTCAACTTTGCATCTGCCTTTTTTTGCTTGCCAGGGTATGGGGGAATTTGTAGGACAAGCAATTACACATTGCGGTTCTGGATAATAACCCTCACAATTGTTACAAAGACAAGGATCAATCCAATATTCGTTATTTTCGATTTTGATTGCACCCGTAGGACATTGGGGGCGGCAGTTATCACATCCATCGCAATTTTTGTTAGGAATTGTATAAGGCATAAGGCTGCTTCCTAGTCTAATTGCTGAGATGTTTGGCTCAAGTCTACCCTCGATGTCTCGTCTTGATTCATAACTTGCTACCAAATTATCTCCATGACAAGATCAGTTATTCAGTTAACAGTTATTGTCTTTGAGTATTGACTGTTCACTGTTGATTTTTACCTGTCACCTCTTTGGGACTTTGAAAGTAAGGCTTCATTGCTTCTTCATTAACTATACATTTCATAAAGATTTCGCTAAGTTTGTTCATAATGAGCTTGGAGAATTTTTTTAATATTTGTGTTCTGCTTTCACAGGAAATCTTGACAAAAACTGTTTTTAAATAACATCATAAAAATTGGAAATTGTTTTTAATTAGTTAATGTTTAAATTACTGTTCACTAACTGTTTACTTCTGATTGTTGATTATTTAGTATCTGCAAATACTGTCAAAATTATTACTTTAACCTTATGGACTATTTTCTACTTGTTGATTTTTGCGAAAACCTATCAATAAAAATATCAGGATATAAATTATCTTTATCTGAAAAATAACTGGATTTTCTCTTTGAATACTAAGGATCGAGTAGAGACTTTTTTAATAAAAAATTGCATCTAGCCTAGAAAATTATTCGAGATAAATTGACATGATTTTTCAAGTCAGCAAAACTTGATAAAAAAGTTAACTTTTATCAGCAAAATGCCAAAATATTAGGCTACTATTAAGAGTAAATCACCAAGAAAATTGTAAGCGAAATTGCTGAGGTTAGATTCATGGCAACATTAACAGGATTGACATTTGGCGGTAAGTCTTGGACACCTAAATTTGTTACAGAAATTGACAAGGATAAATGTATTGGTTGTGGCAGATGTATTAAAGTATGTGGTTACACAGTTTTAGGGTTGATGGCATTGAATGAAGAAGGTGAATTTGTAGAAGATGAAGATGATGAAGAAATTGAACGCAAGGTGATGGTAGTTGCTCACCCAGAAAACTGTATTGGTTGTGAAGCTTGTTCTCGTATTTGTCCCAAAAATTGTTATTCCCATACAACATTAGACCAGTAATACCTATGGGCATCAACTACAGTCAGTAAGTTACAAGGAGAAAAGAAATTGTTTAACTCCTGACATCAGCATCACTGATTGATGAAAGTTCATTTAGAGGGGAATACTCAATCCTTACCTAACTTTACCTAATTAGTTAAAAAAATATTAAAAATTTTAGGATTAACAAAAACATAGATTTAAACTTGTTAGGGTTCATTACCTTAATGATAAAATTATGGTGATTTTAATGAGAAGTTCACCAAAATCTAAAATCCCATGACTGATTAATTCTGTTGCCATAATTAATCATAAAAAAGGCTAATTGTATATAAATTGGGTTTTTGAGTCAAGGTAAACAGGAGACAAAATATAATTTGTAATATTTTTGTAATATTTGTGAGAAAGATGTGAAAAAAATCTGGAAGTTTACCCAATTTTGATGACTTACAAGTTAGAACGGTAATAAGTAAAAATTGAGGAGTCAGGAGTCAGGAAAAAAGGTGACAGGTGACAGGTGACAGGTGACAGTAAGAAGAGAATGGTATCTCATGTTCAAGAATGAATTTTTCTTCTTCTAGGACCCATACCCGACACCCAACTTCCACTGATAATTGTTAATTGATAAAGAGCAGGTAGTATGCAAAAAGTTCCTGTGTCATTGTGGACACTATTAGCGGGGATGTTCATTGCCCCTATTAGTATTTGGATAGGTCAACATCATCATTTATTACCAGAACAAGCATCACAACAAGCGCCTTTGGTGGACGGCTTTTTTAATGTCATGTTTACCATTGCGATCGCACTATTTTTAATAGTGGAAGGCACAATCTTAATTTTCCTATTTGTCTACCGTCGTCGTACTGGAGACAATAGTGATGGTGTACCGATAGAAGGCAACTTGGCATTAGAAATATTTTGGACAGCTATTCCCAGTGTCATTGTCATTGGTTTAGGTATCTACAGCGTAGATGTTTATAACCAAATGGGAGGTTTAGAACCGGGTACTCATCCTCATCATGTTGCTCATGTTTCTGGTACGGCAATGGCAGCTAGTATGAATGATAATTCTCAATCTCAATCTTTAGCTGCTCCTAATATTGGCATCGGTGCAAGTCCCCAAACTAAAAATAACCCAGCAGACTTGGTAGTTGATGTTAAAGGAATACAATTTGCGTGGTTATTTAACTATCCTGAAACCGGTATTGTTGCAGGAGAACTTCATGTTCCCGTCGGTGCAGATGTGCAGTTAAATTTATCCGCAGATGATGTTATTCATTCCTTCTGGGTTCCCCAATTTCGGTTAAAACAAGATGCAATTCCTGGTGTACCCACAGAACTAAGATTTGTAGCTACAAAACCAGGTGTTTATCCCGTAGTTTGTGCAGAATTATGTGGTGGTTATCATGGTTCAATGCGGACACAAGTTGTAGTTCACAGTCCGGAAGATTTTAATAACTGGTTAACCGAAAATCAGTTGGCACAAAAACAAGAACCACAGCAAATTATAGCAGTCAATCCTGATAATTTATCACCTTCTGAATTTCTTGAACCTTATGTTCAGGAAATGGGAATAAATGCAGAGAATATGCAGTCATTAGTAGAAGAAGGGAATAGGTAATAGGTAATAGGTAATAGGTAATAGGTAATAGGTAATAGGTAATAGGAAAGAAATGATCTGATGATTTATTCTTAATTATCCTGACTCCTGACTCCTGACTCCTGACTCCTGACTCCTGACTCCTGAAAAACCAAAATCTAAAATCTAAAATCCAAAATCGCATGACCCAAACAGAATTTTCACCCAACATACCACCAGATAATAGTCAACAAAAGACTTTACTGGTTGCCCATACTCAACATCTCCAAGCTTGGAAATGGTATGATTATTTCACCTTTAATATTGATCACAAAGTGATTGGTATTCAATATTTGGTGACAGCATTTATATTTTATTTAATTGGTGGTTTGATGGCCGTGGCTATCCGCACCGAGTTAGCCACACCAGACTCCGACTTACTTGATCCAAATCTGTATAATGCCTTCATGACAAATCACGGAACAATCATGATCTTTCTCTGGATTGTTCCTAGCGCGATCGGTGGTTTTGGTAATTATTTAGTACCCTTAATGGTAGGTGCTAGAGATATGGCATTTCCTAAATTAAATGCCATTGCTTTTTGGTTAAACCCCCCCGCAGGATTACTATTATTAGGTAGCTTCTTTTTCGGTGGTTCTCAATCTGGATGGACAGCTTACCCACCACTAAGTTTAATCACCGCTAACACCGCGCAAACAATGTGGATATTAGCGATAGTCTTAGTAGGAACATCCTCAATTTTAGGATCAATAAACTTCGTCATCACCATTTTAATGATGAAAGTTCCCAGCATGAAATGGGATCAAATTCCTTTATTTTGTTGGGCAATTTTAGCAACATCCATCCTGGCACTTTTATCTACACCAGTCTTAGCAGCAGGATTAATTTTACTGCTCTTTGATATTAACTTTGGCACATCATTCTTCAAACCAGATGCAGGTGGTAACGTCATTATTTACCAACATTTATTCTGGTTTTATTCCCACCCCGCAGTTTATTTAATGATCCTGCCAATTTTTGGGATCATGTCAGAAGTAATTCCCGTTCATGCACGAAAACCGATATTTGGATATAAAGCGATCGCCTATTCCAGCGTTGCTATTTGCGTCGTTGGTTTATTCGTTTGGGTACACCATATGTTCACCAGTGGAACACCCGGATGGATGCGAATGTTCTTCACCATTTCCACATTAATAGTAGCCGTTCCCACAGGAGTCAAAATATTCGGTTGGGTGGCAACTTTATGGGGTGGAAAAATTCGGTTTACCAGCGCCATGTTATTCGCCATTGGTTTATTATCAATGTTCGTCATGGGTGGTTTAAGCGGCGTAACAATGGGAACAGCACCCTTTGACGTTCACGTTCACGATACCTATTATGTAGTGGGACATTTCCACTACGTTTTATTTGGTGGTTCAGTCTTTGGAATTTACGCCGGAATCTATCATTGGTTCCCCAAAATCACCGGCAGAATGATCAACGAAACCTGGGGAAGAGTTCACTTTGCTCTCACATTTATTGGCACAAACTTAACATTTTTACCCATGCACGAACTCGGATTACAAGGAATGCCACGCCGAGTTGCCATGTATGACCCCCAATTTACCAGCTTAAACCAACTTTGCACCATCGGCGCATTCATTTTGGGTATTTCCGTCATTCCCTTCGCTTACAACATCATTAATAGCTGGCTAAAAGGAGAATTTGCAGGAGATAACCCCTGGGAAGCATTGAGCTTAGAATGGACCACCAGTTCCCCACCAATAATTGAAAACTGGGAAGTTTTACCCGTAGTCACTCATGGTCCTTATGACTATGGCCATAACCATGATAAATCATCAGTAACAGAGACTGTAGCTTAAAACTTAGAGGTACGCGAAGGTAAGCAGAGTATTTTAAAACTAATTCTTTGCGCCTTTGCGTCTTTGCGTGAGACAAATCAGAATTTATTAGGAAAATAGCATGACAGCAATTACAACCAGCGAAAATCACACCAGTGAACACGAACAACACCCAGATTTAAGAGTTTGGGGACTATTAACTTTTTTAATTTCTGAATCATTAATGTTTGGTGGATTTTTTGCCACCTACTTATTTTTTAAAGGTACTACCGCAGTCTGGCCACCAGAAGGAACAGAAGTAGAATTATTAGTACCCACCGTTAACACCATCATCCTCGTTTCTAGTAGTTTTATCATTCATTTCGGTGATAAAGCAATCAAAAAAAATAGCGTTGGTTGGATGCGGTTTTGGTACTTCATTACTTTTTTAATGGGTGCAGTATTTCTAGTAGGGCAAGTTTATGAATACATGAACTTAGGTTATGGTTTAACTACCAATGTTTTCGCTAACTGCTTTTATTTAATGACAGGTTTTCACGGACTTCATGTATTTGTGGGACTGTTATTAATTTTAGGTGTTTTTGTGCGGTCTTTCGGTCCCAATCATTATAATTCAATGCAACATACTGGCATTGAAATGGCGGAAATTTACTGGCACTTTGTTGATATAATTTGGATTATTCTTTTTACTTTGGTTTATCTGATGAATGCTTTTTAAGTTGGTAATGGGTAATGGGTAATGGGTAATTATTAACTCTTTACCTTTTACCTGATTATACATCTTTCACAACTGTGAAAACATCATCCAATCACATCCTGTAAATCCTTAAATCCTGGACATCCTGATTCTGACAATTAAAATCCTGAAAATCCTTAAATCCTGGACATCCTGATTCTGACAATTAGCCGTAATTCTGCTATAATCATAATGACTTCAAGATAATCGGTGACAGTATAATGATTACCACTGTTGAGCGTCGTTATAGTTTAGATGAATATCGCGCCATTGAAGAAAAAGCTGAAACACGCAATGAGTATCATGATGGAGAAATTGTACCCATGCCAGGAGGATCACTCAACCACAGCCGTATCGGTGGTAATATTTTTGCATTTCTAAAATTTCTGCTCCGTGATAGTCAGTTTGAGCCAATTAATAGTGATTTACGGTTATGGATTCCTGAATATAAACGCGGATTATATCCAGATGTGATGGTTTTTGATGGTGAACCACAATTAAATGAAAATCGCAATGATGAAGTTTTAAATCCTACTTTAATTATAGAAGTATTATCCCCCTCTACCGCAGATTATGACCACAAAGACAAGTTTAGAATGTATCGTTCAATTAGCATTTTTTGTGAATATTTATTAGTTGCACAAGATGAAGTTTTTATAGAAAAATATAGTAAACAATCTCAAGGTTGGTTATTCAGTGATTTTAATAATTTAGAAAAATCTATTTCTTTAGAGTCAATTGGGGTTGAATTACCGATAGCAGAAATTTATCGCGGTGTTGTTTTTGATTAGATCCCCGACTTCTCAGATCAATCCTATAATTCATGATAAAGTTATCAAAGAAGTCGGGGATATTGGAGTTCAAAATATGAGAGAAAGATTATGAAAACTACATTACTAAATTTATCAGAATCTCTCTACAACCAAGATTTTCATCTTTGGGTAGAATCAACTATCAAAATATTACAACAAAAAAGATTTGATCAATTAGATATCGAAAATTTAATTGCTGAAATAGAAAGCATGGGGAATAATGATAAAAAATCAGTTAAAAGTAACCTGAGAATTTTATTAATGCACTTACTCAAATGGCAATATCAACCAGAAAAAAGGACAAATAGCTGGCGTACAACAATTAAAGAACATCGTAACAGATTAGAGGATGATTTTGCAGATAGTCCTAGTTTAAGGAATTACTATTTAGAAATATTCAATGAATGTTATCAAAAAGCGAGAGACTTAGCTGCTTCAGAAACAGGTTTATCTATATCTGTGTTTCCTGGGGAATGTCCTTTTAATACTGACTTGGTTCTCAAATCTGATTTTTTACCAGAATAAGATGCAGGTTTTTACTAATATTTTCAACACCCAAAATGTGTCTTCTGGGATTATAAGCCAAAACATGGGTTCGGCGTTTCTGTGCATTGATACCAACATTCTCGCATTTAAAGTGGATGTTTGAGTGGTTTATTTGACACACTACCTTTGATTTTGCCACTCTTCAGATGTACGGAATCTGTTCAAAATTCCAATAGGAGTCCTATATTTAGGGGTTGCTGAGAAAGTCTTTCCGTGAGGGCATAGGAGTCAGGAGTCAGGAGTCAGGAGTCAGGAGGAGATTTGAAAATTTCTTTGCCATCTCTTGAAATCCCAAAAAATGCACACTTTTTCCGG